>JAJYYS010000009.1 GCA_021800745.1 bacterium | reverse complement strand
CGCCGGAAATTAAAATGCCCGAGAAATTCGATATAGACGATTCCATGATACTTTCGCCGTCCACTAAACCTGAAGAGGTGGAAGTTTATAGGGGTCCGAATATTAAGCCGCTTCCCATACAGCAAAAACTTCCCGAATCGATGGGCGGAAAAGTTCTCCTTAAAGTAGGCGATAATATAACTACCGACCATATAATGCCGGCGGGTTCTAAAATACTTCCTTTACGTTCCAATATACCTGCAATATCGAAGTATGTTTTTGAATCGGTTGACCCGGCTTTTTCGGAAAGGGCGTTAAAGGAAAAGGGCGGTTTCGTAATAGGCGGGGAAAACTACGGACAGGGTTCAAGCAGGGAGCATGCGGCGCTTGCGCCTATGTATCTTGGAGTAAAAGCGGTAATAGCGAAATCCTTCGCAAGGATTCATTTCGCAAATCTTATCAATTTCGGAATATTGCCGCTGACGTTTGAAAACCCTGCCGATTATGATAAAATAGAACAAGGAGACGAGCTTAACGCTCCGGATATTTTAAAAGAATTAAACGGACATAAGCCGATTACCTTTATAAACAAGACTAAAGGAAACGCTGAATATAAGTTTAAGTATAATTTAACCGACAGGCAGATTAAAATAATCAAAGAGGGCGGATTATTAAATGAAACAAAAGCCCTTCATTAGCGTTCAGGCGATTTAATGTTTTCATCGGATTTCAATAAAAATATTAAAAGGGTTCTGGTTTCCTATAAAAAAGGCGCCGAAGAAGCGTTGAAATCCGCAAACTATGTATGCGGGCTGTTTAAACAGAACGGCATAGAAGGGGTAGTCAAGCCCAGTATGGGTATTACCCATTCCGATACTAAAGACGTCGGACTTGTCGTAGTTTGCGGGGGAGACGGAACCCTTTTGATTACTCTTGGAAAAATTTTTCCGCTTGAAGTTCCGATTATAGGAATAGATTTCGGCACTTTAGGCTTTCTCGTAGAAGTCCCGGAACGGAAAAAGCAGGAGGCGGTCGAAAGATTCTTCGACGGCTCTTTAGAATTTATTCCGAGAATGGCGTTAGATATCGAAGTATTCAGAAAAGGCAGATCTATCGAAAAATTAGTTTCGTTAAATGAAGCGACCGTAGCAAGAGAAAAAAGCATTCACGCAAGAGTGATTAATTTGACTGTTTCCGTCAACGACGTCTGGTTAAACGACTTTAGGGCGGACGGACTTATAGTAGCTACTCCGACCGGTTCTACCGCATATTCTTTGTCCGCCGGAGGTCCCATAGTTCAGCCGGATATGGATGCTTTTATTTTAACCCCCATATGTCCGCATACCCTCTCAAACAGACCTCTCATTATAAACCCCTGCGAACTTAAAATAAAAATTCTGCCCCAGGAAAGGGACATTTTTATTTCCGCGGACGGAAGAGACGGCTTAAGGCTTTACGACGGCGACGAAGTAATAATCAAAAAACACTCCTCGAAAGTTTATCTCTCGACATCTTTAGATTACGATTACTGGAATATATTAAGAACAAAATTAAACTGGTAAAAGTAAAATTGCTAAAAACGATATATATAAAAAATTTTGCCACGATAGACTATCTGGAAATAAATTTTTGCGAAGGTTTGAATGTATTGAGCGGGGAAACCGGAGCGGGTAAAAGCATAATTATAGAATCCATAAATTTCCTGTTCGGAAAGACCAAGGGAACGGATGTTATAAGAACCGGAGAAAAAGAAGGCTCCGTCAGCGCGGTGTTCGATGCGGGCGGCGGAGAAGGAGGCGGTTCGGGTTTAAAGGATATTTTGCCCGGCATTTTAGAAGAAAGCGGCATAGGGGATATATTAGATTCCGAAGATATAATTTTAAAGAGAACTATTTCGGAAGCAGGGAAAAGCAAATATTTTATAAACAACGAACAGGTAAATAAAAATATGCCGGAGCGCATCAGTGAAAATCTGGTAAAGATATTCGGGCAGAACGACAGAAAGTTTCTTATAGAACCTGACAGCCAGCTTGCTTTTTTAGACAATTTTGCAGGAAATCAAGACCTGCTGGCCCGCGCTAAAAAAATCTACGGCGGCATCAAACAAATAGAAGCCGAAAAAGCCGGAATAGCAAAAAAGATAGACGGAATATCGAGAGTAAAGACATTAAACTCTTATATTACCGGCGACGTAGAAAAACTCGATATAAAATCCAAAAACGACGAAGAAATTTTAAAAGAAGAACTTAAAAGGCTCGAAAACATTAACGGCATAAAAGAATTTATTTTATCTTCCATAGATTTGATAGATAACGAAGAATACGGGATACTGAAACATTTGAACCCCTTGATATCCAATCTTTCCAAATTATCGGAGTTAGATTCCAATTTTAAGCAAAAAGAGGAGTTTAAAAATGCCGAAACCGTTAAAATATTGCTCGACGACATTCTTTTGTCCTTAGAAAGATATTCGTCTTTTGAATTAGACGAAGGCAGATTAAACGAAATAAGGCTTAAAATAGACGGTATTATAGGCATCGAAAATAAATACGGCGTTTCTAATCTCGAAGAACTGCTGAGAATTTACGGCGATGCAAAAAAAGAATTAGGCGGCATATCCGAACTTGAACGCAGGATTTCCGAAATAGACGCCGAATATAAAAACCTGAAAGAAAAATTTTTGCAGGCTGCCGAAGAATTGCACGCCAAAAGACTGAGCACCTCCTCTATTTTAGAAAAAGAAATAGAAAAAGAGCTTTTATTTCTCGGAATCAAACCCGTATTCAAGATAGAACTTACTATGAGGGATTTTGAGGAAGGTTTTTCCGAAACGGGATTGGAAAAATGCGTTTTTATGTTTTCGGCAAACCCGGGGGAAGACCCCAGACCGCTTTCAAAAGTCGCATCGGGCGGAGAGCTTTCCCGCGTCAGCTTGTGCATATTGAAGATTCTTAATAAAAAAAAGGACACGGCGTCTTTCGTATTCGACGAGATAGATGCCGGAATAGGCGGGGACGTAGCCAACTTTGTAGGGTCGGCTCTTAAAGCAATATCGGCGGCGAACCAGGTGATTCTTATAACGCATCTTGCGCAGGTATCGTCGTTCGCGGATAAACATTTTTTCGTTTATAAAGAAGTCGAGGGCGGAAAGACTTATACCAGAATTAAAGGCCTTTCTATGGAGGAAAGGGTCGGCGAAACGGCAAGAATGTTATCGGGCGATTCAAGAGGGGAAGCGGCGTTGCGGCATGCGAAAGAAATTCTTAAAAGGAGGGGTTTCGTTGTATAAGACGGGCAGACAGAGATACGAAAAGGGCGGGGGAGCCATTTTTTATCCGACCGAAATAGAAATAGAGATAGAAGCGGAAGGACATTCGGACCATAAATGCGCCGGCGTTAAAGAATCCCGCAAAAAAAATAACGGGGGTAAGCAGGGAGAAAAAAATGTTAAGACCGGTAAATCCGGCTGCCTCAATAAAAATACTGCGGTTGTAAAAGTAGTTCTGAGAAAAGCGCTTATGTGCGACGTTAAATCCCTTTATAATCTTTTTTTGGAATATTCCAAAGCCGGCGAGATGCTCCCTCGTTCTATGAGCGATATATATGAGCATCTGCGGGATTTTTATATTGCCGAAATAGAAAATGAAGATGCCGGCGTAGAAGTTTCCAATACGTCAAGCCATGCGCCTGACGTCATAGGGGCGTGCGCGCTTACGATAGTATGGGAAAATCTTGCGGAGATAAGGTCTTTAGCCGTAAAAAGACCGTACACGAGGAAGCTTATCGGAACGGAACTCATAAAAAAATGCGTCGAGGAAGCAAAATTTTTTAAGATAACAAGCCTCTTTGCGCTTACTTATAAACCCCAGTTTTTTCAAAAATCGGGGTTTAAAATTATCGATAAATCCGAACTGCCCCATAAAATATGGAGCGACTGCATAAACTGCGTTAAATTTCCGGATTGCGACGAGACCGCCGTAATGCTGAAATTATAAAGTGCGGCATCGGGAAAGTTTCTTTGAAACTTCACGAGGCTGAAAGCCGAGAGCGAAGCGGGAATCCAGAAAATTAAAATTCTATTGCAGGATTGGGTCGGATGCCGAGTATAGACAAAATCTAAACAATGTATTATAATAAGTAAAATTCACATAAGAAACGGATTTAAAATAAAAAAAAGGGGGAAAAGTTGCGGGATGTTTAATATTTTCAGAAGGGAAGGCCTGTTCGGAGACGTTAATCAGATAACTCCTGAAGAGGCTTTTAAAAAATTATCGGAGGATAAAGGTAAAAATACCGTTATAATAGACGTAAGAGAGCCGCATGAATTCAGCGGCAATTTAGGGCATATAGAAAATGCAAAGTTAATTCCGATAAGGCTACTGCCTTTAAAGATTAACGAGATGAGCGCCTATAAAGATAAAGATATCATTGCGGTCTGCCACAGCGGGGCAAGAAGTTATTCGGCATGCTCGATGCTTAAAAGACACGGTTTTAACAATGTTTATAATCTTAAAGGCGGCATGCTTCTATGGAAAAAATCCGGACTAAAAACGCATATGTAATATAAAGATGAATAATAAAAACAATAAAAACAAAGAGTTTTATGTTTTCGTAGTATCGGATTCGACGGGCGAAACCGCCGAAAAGGTTGCGAGAGCGGCAATATCCCAATTTTCTATTCCGGACGTTCATCTTAAGAGATTTTTATTAATAGATTCGGAGTTAAAACTAAGGGAAATAATCACTGAAGCCGCGGATAAAAATGCCTTAGTTATTTTTACCCTCGTTAAAGACGAACTTAGAAACATTATGCTTCAGGAATCCGCCGAAAAAGGCATCACGAGCATAGACATTATAGGACCGGTGTTAAATTCCATCGCAAGTATTCTAAATCTGTCTCCGGAGAGAAAACCGGGGTTGATTCACAGAGTCAACGACGAATATTTCAAAAGAATCGACGCTCTGGAATATGCGGTAAAACATGACGACGGACAGAGGATAGACGAAATATCCGATGCGGACGCCCTTATACTCGGAGTTTCGAGGACGTCTAAAACTCCTTTATGCTTGTTTCTTGCCCAGAGGGGTTTTAAAGCGGCAAATATTCCGATAATAGACACCCAGAGCATAGATGAAGCCGTTTACGGTATTCCTAAAGGAAAAATATTCGGACTTACCTCCGACCCTCTTAGAATTTCAAATTTAAGAAAGGAGAGATTGAGAAGGATGGGGCTTCCTCTTTCGCAGGATTATGTATCCAAGGAATCCATAGAAACCGAACTGGCGCATTCGATAGCGATATATTCCAAGTTAAACGCTTATGTTATAGATATTACCGAGAAATCCATAGAAGAAGTCGCCGCAGATATAATATCCCGCATAAACAACAAATAAATGTCCAATACAAATTTAAAAAAGAATAGAAAACGGGGACTAATAAAAAAATGGGTACAGACCTGAATATAAAGTTTGATGCCGTAATTTCATTGATAGACGATTATTCCAAAAAAAAAGGGATAAAGCTTGAGGCTTATTTATTTAATTCTAAAATATTAAAGATGGAATCGGAAGACGGCAGGATATCCAATTACGTCAATGCCGAAACAAACGGACTTAATATAAGGCTGCGCGATAAAAAAAAAGTAAGTTTTTCATACTGCCTCGGCTTTGAAGAGCAAAAGATTATAAATGCTTTGGAAGGCGCATATTCTCTCCTGAAGTTTATGGACGAAAACGACTATTTTGATTTTGCCGAAAAAGACGAAAATTTGACGGATTTGAGCCTGCCCGAGAAACTGGGCATTTATTCGGACGACTGGAGCCGCATAGATATAGACAAAAAGAAATCGCTTCTGACGGAAATGGAAGAAACTGCATATTCATACGATAAAAAAATATATAAAGTAGATAAGCCTTCCTATTCGGAAACATTAGTATCTAAAAGATTTTACAACTCCAACGGAGTCGATATATCTTCAAAAAAAACTTTTTACGAGATATTTTTATCCGTCGCATCGAGAAACGGCGAGGATACGGGGTCGGGGTTCGATTTTGATTTTTCGCACAGCTTCGGAGAGCTGAAATTTAAAAAAGCCGCGATGAACGCCGCGAAAAAAGGGGTTGACCAGCTTGGAGCGCGGGCAGTGTCAAGCGGAAATTATAATATAATATTCGATAATTTTACCTCGTCGGAACTTCTTAGTATATTAAAACAGTCCTTTTATGCCGATAACGTCTATAAAAAGAAATCGTTATTAGAAGGCAGGTTGGAAACGAAAGTATTCTCCGATAAATTGGATATTATCGACGACGGACTTTTGTACGGAGGCGCTCTTACCGATATATTCGACAGGGAAGGCGTTAAAATGCAGAAAAAATTTTTATGCTCATCCGGAGTTATAAAATCCTATCTTTATGATATCGAATATGCAAAAAGGGCGGGCTTAAAATCGACCGGAAATTCAGTAAGCCGGTCTTTTACCATGCCCCCCGACATCGGTTCGACTAATTTTTTTATAAAAAACGGAGAAACTAATATTTTAGACATAATAAGTTCGGTTAAAGAAGGCCTGTATATAAACGAGCTTATGGGACTTCATATGGCAAAGCCTTACACCGGCGAATTTTCACTCGGAGCTTCCGGTTTTTATATTAAAAACGGAAAGATAGATTTTCCGGTTAAAGGGATAGTATTGAGCGGAAATCTGATGCGGTTATTTAACGGCATAGTAAAAATAGCGGACGACATACGCTATTTCGGCTCGACGGGTTCGCCTTCGATATTATTTGAAAACGTTCAGGTTTCCGGAACATAAATCTCTTAATAAATACGGAATTATTAAAACATAAAATAAACGGAGCGTATTCACATTGGTAGTTAAATTATTAAAAAGTATTTTAGGGACGAGCAACCAGAGAGAGCTTGCAAGGCTAAAGCCTTTAGTCGTTCAAATCAATTCATTGGAATCCAAATATTCTAATCTCGGAGACGATGAAATTAAGGGAATGACCGACAAGTTCAAAGACGAGCTTAAAGGGCTTTCTCAGGCGGAACAGGACAAAAAACTTAACGATATGCTTCCTGATGCTTTTGCCGCCGCGAGGGAAGGAATTAAAAGAGCGCTTAATATGCGGCCGTTCGACGTTCAGCTTATCGGCGGAATGGTCCTTCATTCGGGAAAAATTGCCGAGATGGCTACGGGAGAAGGAAAAACGCTCGTGGCTGTTCTTCCGGCTTATCTTAACAGCCTCACCGGCAGAGGCGTTCACGTTATTACCGTAAACGACTATCTTGCCAAAAGAGACTCCGAATGGATGGGCAAAGCTTATAATATGTTAGGCCTTTCCGTGGGCGTCATAACGAACGATTTAGACGACGGAGAAAGAAAGAAGGCATATGGCTGCGACGTTACGTACGGCACTAATAACGAATTCGGTTTCGACTATTTAAGGGACAATATGAAATTTTCCTTAGACGATTACGTCCAGAAAGAATTAAACTATGCCATAATAGACGAAGTGGATTCGGTGCTGATAGACGAAGCAAGAACTCCGCTTATAATTTCAGGCGAATCCGACGAAACTACCGAGTTGTATTATAAAGCCGACAACGCCGTATGTTTTTTAAAAAAAGATTTGGATTATACGGTGGATGAGAAGTTAAAAACCGCGATATTAACCGAAGAAGGTATCGAAAAAACAGAAAAAGCTCTGAATATAAAAAATATTTACGACCCAAGACATCTAGACGCGCTTCATGCCGTAAATCAGTCTTTGCGCGCACACGCATGCTATTACAGGGACGTCGATTATTTAGTTCAGGACAATCAGGTCGTTATAGTGGACGAATTTACCGGACGCCTCATGAACGGCAGGCGTTACGGAGAAGGACTGCATCAGGCTCTGGAAGCCAAAGAGCGCCTTAAAGTCGAAGGCGAAAACCAGACCCTGGCCACGGTGACCTTCCAGAATTTTTTCAGAATGTATAATAAGCTTGCCGGTATGACGGGAACGGCGGATACTGAAGCCGAGGAATTCAAGAAGATATATAATCTCGACGTAGCGGTCATACCGACCAATAAGCCTATGATAAGAAAAGACCATACTGACTTGGTATTTGCTACGGAAGCGGAAAAATTTAACGCAGTGTCGGAAGAGGTTATAGAAAAATACAAGACCGGACAACCCGTCTTGGTCGGAACGGTTTCCGTAGAAAAATCCGAAAGACTGAGCGGCATTTTAAAGAAAAAAGGGATACCCCATTCCGTCCTTAACGCAAAAAATCATGTAAAAGAAGCGCATATTATCGCAAACGCCGGCCAGAAAAAATCGGTTACCATATCTACCAATATGGCAGGAAGAGGCACCGATATCGTTCTCGGAGAAGGAGTTAAAGACCTCGGAGGGCTTCACGTAATCGGAACTGAAAGGCACGAATCGAGGCGTATAGACAATCAGCTGAGGGGGAGGTCTGGCAGGCAGGGGGACGTAGGTTCTTCTCGATTTTATGTTTCCTTGGAAGACGACCTTATGAGAATATTCGGCTCGGAAAGGCTTGCACCTTTCTTGGAAAGGCTTGGATTAAAAGACGGACAGGCTATCGAACACGGCATGATATCTAAAGCCATCGAAAACGCGCAAAAAAAGGTGGAAGGGCATAATTTCGACATAAGAAAAAATCTCATCGATTACGACAACGTTATGAATAAACAGAGGGAGCTTATATATTCATATAGAAGAAGAATCCTGCAGATAGACGAACTTTCGGAGATTTACGACGATATTTTATTCGATATTAAATCTTTATTGGAATCATATTTCGAAAACTATATTCCGGAAAAATCGCACAACGAAAATTGGGACATAGAAGGTCTTTTAGAAGTTATAAAGGTAAGCCTGTCGATAGATATAATTTCTGTAAAAAGCACCTCCGCCGCGGCATTAAAAAAATTGCCGAGGAATGAGCTTTTTAATACCGTTTCGGATTTAATCAAAAAAAATATAGACGCTAAAATAGCATTATTTCCGGAAAGAGAAAAGGTCGATATAATGAAAGCGTTATATCTGCAGGCGGTGGACAGCCTCTGGAAGGACGCCCTGACTTCTTTAGACGCTCTTAAAGAGGGTATAGGACTCAGAGGGTATGCGCAGGTGAATCCATTAATAGAATATCAGAAAGAGGCTTACGGCTTGTTTATAAATATGCAGTTCAGAATGAAAGAAGAAGCGTTAAATTCTATTTCGACCGTTCAGTTCGATGAAAGTATGAATGCCGGCGATATATTGGCGGGCGCAGGCCTTCTCTCTGACAATATCGTCCTGACCCATGACGAAATAAATTTTGAAGCGGGAGACAAACAAAAACCCATAGTGAAACCTAAAAAAATAGGAAGAAACGAACCCTGTCCATGCGGCAGCGGCAAAAAATATAAAAATTGCCATGGAAAAAATCAATAATTTTTTATTTTCGGGTAAATCCTGCGGATTAAAAAAAAATGGGGATTTGGACGTCGGATTAATGGTTTCCGAAATTCCGCTGAGGGTCAGCGCAGTTTTTACGCGAAATAAGATTAAGGCCGCCCCGGTTATCATATCCAAAAAACATTCTAAAAATATTATCAAGGCGTTAATAGTAAATTCAGGAAACGCAAACGCATGCAATGGCAAATACGGCATATTAGACGCCAAAAAAGTATTGGAATCCGTATCGATGGAAACCGGAGCCGCTCAGGGCAATATTTTTATATGTTCTACCGGCGTAATAGGCGAAAGACTTAACGCGCCTTTAATCGAAAAGGCGGTTCCGGAATTGGTTAAAGCCGCGGACAAAGGCGGGTTTCGCGATTTCGCAAAATCCATTATGACCACGGATACTTTTTTCAAAATTGCGTCTAAAGACGTTGTGCTTGGCGGAGTAAAACACAGTATAATCGGAACGGCAAAAGGGTCGGGCATGATAATGCCTAATATGGCTACTATGCTTGCTTTTATTTTTTCGGACATACCTTTAGAGAAGGAAACGGCAGACGAAATGTTTAAGGATTGCGTCGAAACGTCCTTTAATTCCATAACTGTTGACGGCGATACTTCGACTAACGATACCGCCGCTTTTTTTTATCCCGATGCTGCAAAACGCCCGATTAAAAAAACGGACGCAGGTTACGGCGCCGTAAAAAACGCCCTTTCCGAGGTATGCTTCGAGCTTGCGAAAATGATAGTGAAAGACGGTGAAGGAGCGACGAAGTTTATAAAAATTACCGTTATGAATGCCTATACCGAATCCGGCGCAAAAAAGATTGCCCTTACCGTCGCAAATTCTCCGTTGTTTAAAACCATGATTACGGGGGAAGATTTAAATTGGGGCAGGATAATGGCGGCAGTAGGGAGGTCGTCCGTCCAGCTTAAACCGGAAAAAATAGATATTTATATAAACGATAAATTAATAGTGCAAAATTCCGCCGTTTTCAAAGGATTAAGCAAAGCCGAGGAAAAAACCGTTTTATCTCCGAAAGAAATAGATTTTAAAATAGACCTGAAATGCGGCAAAAAAAAACGGTCGGTTTTAACGTGCAATCTTACTAAAAAATATATAGACATAAACGCTTCTTACAGGAGCTAAAGTTTTTATTTATAAAACTTGAGATTTATGAAAATCCCCGTATTATACTATCATAAAATAGATTATCCTAAAAAAGATGCGGTATATAAGGGGCTGTACGTTACCCCTAAGCAGTTTAAAAGGCAGATAGCTCTATTAAAGTTTTTGGGTTACGACACCGTAAATCCCAAAGAAATTTTATCTTTCGTCAAAGGGCATGAAATATCCGTAAAAAAACCTTTATTGATAACTTTCGACGACGGATACGAAAACAATTATTTAAACGCCTATCCGGTGCTGAAATCCGCAGGTTTTACTTCGGTAATATTTATAAGCACGGGTTTTATCGGAAAAAAAAATATCGTTTCCGACGAAAGGGAAAAGGTGCGGGAGGATTTTTTAAATAAAAGCGAAATTAAAGATATGTTTAAAGACGGTTTTTTCGTAGGCTCGCACGGCATAAACCACTATTATTTAGACCGCCTCGAAGAAGGCGTTTTAATCGGCGAATTAATAGCATCCAAAGCTTATTTGGAAAACATGCTTAACGCTCCGGTAGATTTTTTCTCCTACCCCTTCGGAGCTTATAACGCAAACGTAATGAGAGCCGTTAAAAAAGCCGGATATCTTGGGGCGTTTACGACGGTAAGGGGTAAAGCCGGCGTCGGAGATAATTCTTATGAATTAAAAAGGATTCCGGTTAACGGATATAATAATATTTTTAATTTTCTTTATAAAATAATTTTCTTGCAATAAATGCGTAAAAATGATAAAAAGATAAGTTAAAGTTAACCAAATTCGTACCCGCTTATTAATTTGTGCTTGAAGTGCTTTGCATAAGCGGGGAGAAAAAAGCGCAAAGGAGGCTAAAATGCCGTTTAACGTTACAATTAAGCAGTTGCTGGAAGCAGGCGTCCATTTCGGACATCAGACCAAAAGATGGAATCCCAAGATGAAACCCTATATATACGGGGCAAGAAACGGGGTCCATATAATCGACCTTCAAAAAGCTCTTCCTTATATCGCGGCGGCTTACGATAAGCTGTTCGAGATGGCCAAGGAAGGCAAGGTTATTCTTATTGTAGGCACAAAAAAGCAGGCCAATCCTATCGTGGTTGAAGAAGCGAAAAGATGCGGCATGCCCTACGTGAACGAAAGATGGCTCGGAGGGATGATTACTAATTTTGCCACCATTAAACTTTCGATTAAAAGATTGAAAGAATTGGAGGCGCTTAAAGAGTCGGAAGAATTTTCCAGATTTACCAAAAAAGAAATGGCAAGAATGGAAAAAGAGATAGTTAAACACCAGAAAGTTCTTAACGGCGTAAGAGATATGCACAAGATACCCGATGCAGTCTTCATAGTCGATGTCCATCATGAAATTATCGCCGCAAAAGAAGCGAAAAGGCTTGAAATTCCCATAATAGGAGTTGCCGATACAAATGCCGACCCGAATTTCGTGGACTGGCTGATACCCGGCAACGACGACGCCATAAGGGCAATAAAATTAATTTTAAGCACGATGGCGGATGCCATTATAGAAGGAAAAAAGATTTACGAAGAAAAGACCGGTAAAGGCAAGGCGCAGGCAGTTCCCGAAGGAGTTATCACCGAAGAAACTTTTGCCGCCGCAGGGGAAGCCGCGGTTGGAGAATTACCGGCCGCCGGCGAGGAAGCGGATATTTCTATATAAAAATTTCTAAAAATAATATAGAAGGGAGAAAACAAATTGGAAAAAACACAGAATATAAGCGCGGAACTCGTTAAAAATTTGCGTTCGATTACAGGGGCCGGTTTTGTAGATTGCAAAAACGTCCTTGTAGAAACGGGCGGGGACTTGGAAAAAGCCGTCGAAGCGCTTAGAAAAAAAGGGCTTGCCAAAGCGCAGAAGAAGGCAAACAGGGAAGCCAAGGAAGGTTTGATTTATTCATATATCCACGCGGGCGGAAGGATAGGCGTCCTTCTGGAAATCAACTGCGAAACGGATTTTGTCGCCAGAACCGCCGAATTTCAAGAACTCGCAAAAAATGTAGCTATGCATATAGCCGCATCGAACCCTCTTTATATTAAAAGAGAGGCCGTTCAGCCGGAAATCATAGCCAAGGAAAAAGAAATTTATAAAGAACAGCTTGCGGCCATGGATAAACCGAATGCCGTTAAGGAAAAAATAATCGAAGGCAAACTCGAAAAATATTATCAGGATGTCTGCCTGCTTGAACAGGCGTTTATAAAAGACCCGTCGAAAAACATTTCGGCTATAATCGACAACGAAGTGGCAAAATTAGGAGAAAATATAGTCTTGAAAAGATTTGCAAGATACCAGTTGGGAGAATAATGCAGGGACTCAATTACAAAAGAATACTCCTTAAGGTCAGCGGAGAAGCTTTAGCCGGCGAAAGCAAATGCGGTATAGACCCGTCCGTAATAAATTTCGTGTCCCGTGAAATAAAATCCGTTACGGATGCCGGAGTCGAAGTTGCGGTCGTTATAGGCGGAGGCAATATATTCAGGGGATTCGGCAAGTCGTCGAAGGGGCTTGGAATAGAACGCTCTCAGGGCGATTATATGGGTATGCTTGCCACCGTCATAAACGCCCTTGCCCTGCAGGCAAGCTTAGAGGATAACGGGGTTATATCGAGAGTTCAGACCGCCATAGCTATGCAGCAGGTTGCCGAACCTTATATAAGGCGCAGGGCATTGCGGCATTTAGAAAAAAAAAGAGTGGTTATATTTGCCGCAGGAACGGGAAATCCATACTTTACTACCGATACCGCCGCATCTCTCAGAGCCATGGAAATTCATGCCGACGTAATCCTTAAGGCTACGAGAATCGAAGGTGTTTTCAGCGACGACCCGTTTGTCAACGCAGAGGCCGTAAAATTTGAAAGACTCACTTATATCGATGTTTTGAATAAAAATTTAAAAGTTATGGATTCCACTTCCATATCTTTATGTATGGATAACAGTCTGCCTATAGTCGTTTTTAATCTGTTGGTTCCGGGTAATCTGCTAAAAGTCGTTAAGGGCGAACCCATAGGCACGGTAATCACTAATTCTTAATTTTTTGAGGGGCGGACGTTATGAATGAATCGGAATTTATTAACGAGACAAAAATAAAAATGTCTCATGCGGTTTCATCATATAAAAGCGAACTGGCGAGGATAAGGACCGGAAGGGCATCTACCGGACTAATAGACGCTATCAGCGTCGAATATTACGGTTCCGTTTCTCCAATAATCAGGCTTGCTTCAATTTCCGTACCGGACAGCAGAACCATAATGATAAATCCATGGGATTCAGGCTCTCTTCCGGCTATAGAAAAAGCCATACAAAAATACGACCCGTCTTTAAATCCTTCCAACGACGGCAAGAGCATAAGCATCGTCATACCGGCTTTGACCCAGGAAAGGCGCAAGGAGATAATAAAGCAGGTAAGCAAATTGTCTGAGTCCATTAAGCAGGAGGTTAGGAATTTCAGGCGGCTGGCAAACGAAAAGATAAAATCTTCGGAAAAATCCAAAGAAATATCGGAGGACATATCCTTTAAAATCCAAAAAAAAATTCAGGAATTAACCGACGGTTTTGTTAAGGAAATCGACGAAATAACAAAGCATAAAGAAAAAGAAATATCGGAAGTATGACCTCTAAAAATATCCCCAACCATCTAGCCGTTATTATGGACGGAAACGGCAGATGGGCAAAGAAAAGGAATCTGGATAGGATATACGGACATATAGAAGGGATAAAATCTTTAAAATCCGTTATCAAAGGCGCAATAGAGCATAAAATTAAATATCTTACGGTTTACGCCTTTTCTTCGGAAAACTGGCAGAGACCAGCTGACGAAGTCGATTCTTTAATGCGGCTTCTCGACGAATATATCAATATCGAACTTCCTTATCTTATAAAAAATAAAATCAGGCTTAATTTTATAGGCAATATAGGCAGGATTCCCGAGCAATCAAAATCTACTCTATTAAAAGCGGTAAAAATAACAAAAGACTTAAACGGATTAAACTTGACGCTTGCGTTAAGTTACGGTTCTAAAGAAGAAATATTAAACGCCGTTTCCAAAATTGCCGAAGATTTTAAGGAAGGCAGAATTAAGATTGAAGATATCGGCGACGAACTCTTTTCGTCGTATCTTTACACGGCCGGTATCCCGGACCCCGACTTTCTTATAAGAACAAGCGGAGAGCATAGGCTTTCCAATTTTATGCTTTATCAAGCCGCCTATACCGAACTATATTTTACGAAAACGTTATGGCCGGATTTCAGAAAGAAAAATTTAACCGCTGCACTAAAAAATTATGAAAAAAGGGTAAGAAAATTTGGAAAAACCTAAGTTTGACCTTAAAAGATTTATATTCGGCATTATATTCGGAATAGTAATAATTTTATCTATTTTTCTGCTCGATATACGCGAATTTTTTTTGGTATCCGCCGTTCTGACCGCGCTCTCCGTTTATGAAATATACGGTATCTTCGACTTAACAGGATATAAATATTTTATACTGCCGGAAATCCTTGCGATATTAACAGCCTTTTCATTTGCGTTTTTAAAACCCGGCGCTTTTATATTTATCTTTTTTTTATCGGGTTTTTTGATTTTTTTCAAAAATGTGCTTTCTTTTAAAACGGATTCCGGCAAAAGTATGTTGATAGACATATTTTCCATATTTTATGCAGGTTTCCTTATATCTTTCCTTATGAAAATTTTTGAACTTTCCGGCGGAAAACTACTGCTTTTATTATTATTTATACTCGTATGGGCATCCGATATTTTTGCATATTACGGCGGAAGGCATTTCGGCAGGCATAAACTGATTTCCCCGCTCAGTCCCAAGAAAACCGTGGAAGGCGCATTAATAGGCCTTTTATCGGCGGTCATCGTCGCCCTCGTTTTCAGGGCGTTCATAGGGGATTATAAAAGATTTGCCCTTGTTTCCTTTATTGTTCTGTCGTCCGTAACCGTTATTGCCGGAATGTTCGGGGATTTAACCGAATCGTTAATCAAAAGAATGGGGGAAAAAAAGGATTCGGGACATCTGATTCCCGGTCACGGCGGTATCCTCGACAGGATAGACAGCCTTATACTCGCAGCACCTTTTTTTTATTATATCGCAGTCTATTATTTAAAGTATTAATCAATATGCGTAATATATTTCTTGCGGGTTCTACGGGGTCTATAGGCAAAAATGCTTTAGAGGTGGCGCTTGCGTATCCGGACAGTCTTGCCGTAAAAGGTATAGCCGCAGGCCATTTTACTGCGGAACTTAAGGAGCAGATTATACGGCTCAACCCTTTATACTGCATTCTTCCTTCGAGAGCCGAATCAAATAAAGCGAAAACCGCGCTAAAAAACTTTAGAAGTATTAAAACGAAATTTGCTTTCGGCGAAGAAGGTCTGCATGAGGCCGTTTTAGACGATGCTTTCGATATAGTTTTAAACGCTATAAGCGGTTCTTCGGGTCTTATGCTTTCTTACCGGAGTCTTGCCGCAGGGAAAGATTTAGCTCTTGCAAATAAGGAATCTATGGTAATGGCGGGAGATATTCTTAACGCCGCCGCGAAGTCTTCAAAATCCAAAATAATTCCGGTAGATTCGGAACATTCGGCTTTATTCCAGTGTTTAAGATGCGGCGTAAAATCGGACGTAAATAAATTAATCCTCACGGCTTCCGGCGGTCCGTTTTATAATATGGAGAAAGCCGATTTTAAAAGAATTACCGTGGATATGGCATTGAATCATCCAAAATGGAAAATGGGGAAAAAGATAACTATAGATTCATCTACCCTTGCAAATAAAGGACTTGAAATAATAGAAGCCTGTTTTTTATTTAATATCGATGAAAAAAAGGTCGATGTTTTAATACATCCTCAGGCGGTAATTCATTCAATGGTAGAATTTAAAGACGGCTCCGTTATCGCGCAGATGGGCGAAGCGGATATGAAAGGACCAATAGGCTACGCCCTGTCTTATCCGCGCCGGTTTAACGGACTTATGAAGCCCGTTAAACTTGCGGAAATAGGAAATCTGGAATTTTTCGCGCCGGATAACGAAAAATTTCCGTTTTTAAACCTTGCAAGATATGCTTTGAAGGCCGGAAAAAGTATGCCCGCCGTTTTTTGCGAGGCAAACGAATTTTTTGTAAATTCGTTTTTAAATAAAAAAATATCTTTTAATAAAATAGCCCGTAACGTGGAAGCGGTTATGCTTAAACATAAGCCGTTCAAATTAAAAACTATCGAAGATGTTCTGGAGGCAAAGAGGCAGGCGGAATCGCTTTCTAAATTGTTTAGTTGAGCCCAAAATTGCCGGTGTATATTATTAAATATACCGCAGCCCAAATCCCGATTTAGAAAATATTTAATAAATTCTAATATTCCGTCATTGCTTCGCTACGCTCGCAATGACATTATTAAGTAATTCATATATAAAAATTTCTAAATCGGGATTAGGGCGCAGTGGTATATTTTATCCTAATTGTTATATAATATATTTTAAGCAAACCAAAAAACAGGGAGGGTTTACATCGGCTTATGATAATAAAATCTTATCTGGGAAAATATCCAAAGATTGACGAAACCGTATATCTTTGCGAAAATACGGTTATCGTCGGAGACGTGGAGATAGGGAAAGGTTCGAGCATATGGTTCGGCTCGGTGGTAAGAGGAGACGTCAATTATATAAGGATAGGAATTAATACCAACGTTCAGGATAACAGCGTTCTTCACGTTCAGCACGATACCGGACCGCTTATAATCGGAAACGGCGTTACTATAGGGCACAGCGTTAATCTTCACGGATGCGAAATAGGCGATAACTGCCTTATCGGCATCGGAGCCATCGTTTTGACGGGAGCGCGGGTCGGTAAAAACTGTATTATAGCGGCTGGGGCTTTAGTCAAGGAAGATGCGGTTATCCCTGACGGTTCTTTAGTCGCAGGTATTCCGGGCGTTATAAAAAAGAGCCTAAACGTAAAAGAAATAGAATCCATCAGGGAATCGGCGGGTAATTATATGAAATACGTGAAAAAATACAGGGGCGAATAAATCCTTAATCCTGCAATAGGATTTTAATTTTCTGGATTCCCGCTTTTGCGGGAATGACAATACATGGATTTAGACTTTAACCCAACAGGTGTCATTCCCGCAAAAGCGGGAATCCAGAATTTACGTAAAATACATTTAAATATTTTCTATTGCAGGATTAAGGTAAATCGTAAAAGGGGTAGAATTGGCAAATAAAGCGTCGATAGATATAGGGACTAATACCGTAAGGTGCTTAGTAACCGGTTCCGGCAATAATTTTTTAAGTCCGGAATACGTCGATATGAAAATTATAAGGCTGGGAGAAAACTTTAAAAAAGAAGGAATTATAACCGGTTCGTCGATTCGGAGATTAACGGACGCTTTAAAAATTTATATTGTCAAGATTAAAGAATACGGCATCGAACCCGGCGATGTAGTTATAACCGGCACCAGCGTTCTAAGGGATGCGCCTAACGCGCGGGACGTAAAAGATATTCTTTTTAAAGAATTCGGGCTTAAACTCAATATTATAAGCGGGGAAAAGGAAGCGCTTATAACCCTCAGGGGAATTTCATCCTGTTTTAATAATTTAAACGAATTTTATTCTATAGATATAGGCGGAGGTTCTACCGAATACGTATGCGTTAAAAACGGGGTTCCGTTATGGAAATACAGCCTGAATATGGGCGTCGTTCATCTGACGGAAGAGATTATAAAATCGGACCCTGTTTCCGAAGAAGATTTAAGGAAATTAGAGGAGGAGATAGAAAAAAAATTATCTTCGTTAAAAGCCGGAATCCTTAAGGGCGGATATTCGTTTGAGCCTTTGACCCTGATAGGGACTGCCGGAACCGCAACCACCCTCGCTATGGTAGATTTAAAAATGGGCGGGTACGACAGGCTTAAGGTAAACGGATATTTTCTAAAAAAAGAAAGAGCGGCGGATATTTACAAAAAATTTATTAATACAAAAATTACAGACAGGTTGAAAATTAAAGGAGTAGAAGCCGGAAGGGAAGACCTTGTGCTTGCGGGGGCGGCTATAATGTTAAAAAGTATGGATTTTTTTGAAGTTCCGGGTTTTACGGTTTCGGAGTGCGGACTGTTGGAAGGGTTAATAAGTTAAATATAACCACTAAGTAAATAAGAAGAGAGGGAAATTAAAAATGAAGGAGATTATAACGGAATCATTAAGTTTCGACGATGTTCTTATAGTTCCCGACTATTCGGAGATACTTCCGAAAGACGTCGATTTAAAAACGAAATTTTCCCGAAATATAAATTTAAATATACCGTTAGTCAGCGCTGCGATGGATACCGTCACGGAAGCAAAAACGGCGATTTCGTTAGCCCGCGAGGGCGGTATAGGCGTAATCCATAAAAATTTAACCGTCGAAGAGCAAAGGGTGGAAGTTGACAGGGTTAAAAAATCGGAAAGCGGAATGATTACCGATCCTGTAAAAGTCAACCCGGACGATAAAATTTCGCATGCGTTGGACCTTATGAAAAAATTTATGATTTCCGGCGTTCCCGTGGTAAAAGGAGACAAATTGGTCGGGATACTTACCAACAGGGATTTAAGATTTTCCGTTAATCTTAACGAAAAAGTAGCCAATGTTATGACTAAGGAGAATCTTGTTACCGTTCCGGTAGGGACGACTCTCGAAGATGCAAAAAAAACCCTCCATGAGAAGAAAATAGAAAAACTCCTCGTAGTAGATAAAAATTTTAACCTAAAAGGTTTGATAACGATTAAGGACATAGAAAAAATTAAAAAATATCCCAATTCGTGCAAAGATTCTCTGGGCAGGCTCAGGGTTGCGGCGGCGGTAGGAATTTCCAAGGACACCGAAGACAGAGTCGAAGCGCTTGCAAAGGCTGAAATAGACGCTATAGTTATAGATACCGCCCACGGTTATTCCAAGGGCGTTATAGATATGATAAAATATTTAAAGAAACGTTATAAAATGGATATAATAGCGGGAAATATCGCCACTAAAGATGCCGCGGAGGCGTTGGTTAAAGCCGGAGTAGATGCCGTAAAAGTCGGAATAGGACCCGGTTCTATATGCACTACAAGGGTAGTCGCCGGCGTAGGCGTTCCGCAATTGTCGGCGATTATAGAGTGTTCCGGGGCTTATGACAAAAGCGGCGTTCCGGTAATCGCAGACGGCGGGATAAAATTTTCCGGCGACATTTCCAAAGCTATAGCCGGAGGCGCAAACAGCGTAATGATAGGCAATCTTTTTGCCGGCACGGAGGAAAGTCCGGGTGAAACTATAATTTATCAGGGAAGAAGCTATAAGGTATATAGGGGTATGGGTTCTCTCGGCGCAATGGTCAGCGGTTCCAAAGACAGATATTTCCAGTCGCATATAAGAGACGAGTCCAAGTTTGTTCCGGAAGGCATAGAAGGAAGGGTTCCATATAAAGGAACGCTTTCGGATGCCGTAAACCAGCTTATCGGCGGTTTGCGCGCGGGAATGGGCTACTGCGGCGTCCGCTCGATAGAAGAACTGAGAGCCAAAACCAGATTTATAAAAATTACGTCGTCCGGACTTAAGGAGAGCCACGTCCACGACGTAATTATAACAAGGGAGGCGCCTAATTACAGGCTTGACTAATCCAATGAAAAAAAGCCGCTCCAAAATACTGATAATAGATTTCGGCTCGCAATATACGCAGCTTATTGCCAGAAAAATAAGGGAAAGTAAGGTTTATTGCGAAATATACCCTTTTAATTCGCCGCTTGATAAAATAAAAGACTTTAATGCCGACGGAATCATACTTTCAGGAGGACCTTCTTCGGTTTACGATAAAGACGCCCCCGTTATATCTAAAGAAATATTCAAATTGAAAGTTCCTTTTCTCGGCATATGCTACGGCATGCAGATTATGGCGCATCTTCTCGGCGGAGAAGTAATGCCCGCAAAAAACCGCGAATACGGACACTCTAATCTTAAAATTATTAAAGAAAGCAAGCTTTTTAACGGATGCGGAAAATCGAGCCGCGTCTGGATGAGCCACGGCGACATTATAGTTAAAATACCGCATAGTTTTACGGTAACGGCGCAGACCGAAACCTGCGATACCGCTTCGTTTGAAAGCCGTGAAAAAAAAATGTACGGGCTTCAATTTCATCCCGAAGTTATCCATACCGCCTGCGGAACGACGATATTGAATAATTTTTTATTCGATATCGCAAAGGTAAAAGGGGACTGGGAGTTAGACGACTTTATATCGGGCAAAGTCGGGGAGATAAAAGAAGCCGTGAACGGCAAAATGGCTATATGCGCCCTATCAGGCGGAGTAGATTCGACCGTTGCCGCAGTCCTTACGAATTTAGCTATCAAAGACAGGCTTAAATGCATATTCGTCGATAACGGTTTACTGAGGGAAACAGAGGCAAATTCCGTTATGAAATATTACAGGGAAAACCTCAACTTGAACGTTAAGCTCGTAAATGCTTCAGGTTTATTTTTAAAAGAATTGAAAGGAGTCGCCGACCCCGAAAGAAAACGGAAAATTATAGGAAAACTTTTTATAAAAATATTCGAAAAAGAGGCGGAAAAAATAAAAGGGGTAAATTTTCTCGTTCAGGGAACGCTTTATCCCGATGTTATCGAATCGGTAAAAGTATTCGGAGCTTCAAGCATCATTAAGAGCCATCATAACGTAGGAGGACTTCCTAAAAAATTAAATTTAAAATTAATAGAGCCTCTAAGGGAATTATTTAAAGACGAGGTACGCATAATAGGAAAAAATATCGGGGTTCCGGACGAAATAATAAAAAGGCAGCCGTTCCCCGGTCCCGGATTAGC
>JAJYYS010000008.1 GCA_021800745.1 bacterium | reverse complement strand
TATAAGCATAGAAAGGATAAGCAGATATTTCTCAAGGCAAGTTCGTCGCTGTCTTACGGATACGTAATACAGGTTATGGCCGCAATAAAAGACGCCGGAATTACTAAAATAGGAATGGTAACCGCAAACCCCGTTTTGGCGGGCAGGAAGGGCAGGTAAAACCTTTATGTTCAGCGAAAACAATAAAGGCATAGGAGTATATTTAATATATTCCGCCGTTTTCCATATATTATTAATCGGATTAATAATATATCTTTCTATAAGATACAGGCCGGAAATTCAGTCGATAGGTTCAAAAGTCGTGGTAAGCGTAGTAAGCAGGGTTCCGGGGCATCTTGCTTCCGTCAAATCCATACTGTATCCGCCCAAGCCTAAAACCGAAGAGCATCCGGCAGTCAGACCCGTTCCGGTTAAATCCGTAAAGCCCCTATCTATACCGCTTGCCAAGTCGCCTTCCTCGATGGTTTATCCGAAAAAGACCGCGCAGAAACAGGTTCCGGTCAGCAGATACGCTCCGCCGCATCCCTATGTTCCGGCTTTAAATTCTAATGTTTACGCTCGTCTCCATAATATGGTGAGCCTGAATAACGCATACAGCAAACTGAACGAGTCGTTAATAAGTGGAAACGTCCACAGATTTCAGGGCTACGTGAATAAAATAGTTTCGGCCATAACGTCTAATTTTAATATATCCCTTAATAAATATTTGAATTATAAATCGGTAGTAGCTTTTCAGATATCGAAATCGGGGCGCATTTACGCCGTCAGATTAGTTAAATCTTCAGGAAACGGGTACTTCGATTCCCAGTCGGTAGAAGCGGTCAAGCTGTCCAGCCCTTTGCCGCCGCCTCCGTCCGGTTTTATGCGGTTCGTAAATTCCAACAATGCCGGCGAAGGAGTGCTTATGAACTTTAATCCGAGGGAAATACTCAAAAGCAGACCTTGATATTTCTTATTAATTTAATTTATAATTATAACGACTATGAAAAAAACATTAATTAACCTGCTTTTATTTGCGTTAGTTTTAACGGGTATTTCAGCCTTATTTCCGGTAAATTCCTATGCAAAAGTCTATATAAATATTTACGCCGCGAGGATAAAAAAAATCAGGGTCGCCGTTCCGGATTTCAAAAATATTTCGGCATACGGACAGCATAAAAAAATCGAAAAAAACGCCGCTAACGTTATACGGCACGACCTTTCGGTCATAGGATATTTCCATATAGTAAATCCTCTTTCGTATCTTGAAAATCCGCAGTACGCCCCTATAAGTCCTGAAAAAATAGATTATTCGAACTGGGGCGTTCTGAATGCCCAGTATCTCATAACCGGCGAATACAAAACGTCCAACGGCATCATAAAAATGAAAGCTAATCTTATAAGCATTTATACCAAGCATCTCCTTTTTTCGGAAAAACTTGAAGGAATGGACGGGCAGTACAGATTTCTCGCGAACAAATTTGCCGACGACATACTTAAATTTTTAACCGGCATAAAAGGACCTTTTACGACGAGAGTATTTTTTGTCGGGGAAGAAGGCGGTTCGAAGAATATTTTAGTAATGGATTTCGGAGGGCACAGGGTTAAAAAAATTACGAACAACGATTCCATAAATATTTTTCCTTACCCTTCTCCGCACGGCAATAAAGTTGCGTATATTTCTTTTAAAGACGGGAATCCTGCGGTTTTTATAAAGAACTTGAAAACAGGCGTAACGAAAAGGCTTAACCTGTCCGGCCCGGCGGATTTCGTCGCATGGTCGCCTACGGGGGATAAGTTAGCCGTGGCGCTTACGCCAGACCATCTGAACACAGAGCTTTACACCGTGGACGTAAACGGCGGAAATCTAAAGCAGTTGACTTTTTCGGACGGGATTAATACTTCGGCTTCGTTTTCTCCCAACGGAAACAGAATAGCGTTCGTATCCAGCCGCGGCGGAAGTCCGCAGATTTATGTAATGAATTCGGACGGAAGCGGACAGCACAGGATAACTTACAACAACAGCAGTTATAATTCCAGTCCGGCGTGGTCGCCCGACGGAAAAAAAATAGCTTTTACGACTTTCGTAAACGGCGCTTTAGAAGTGTGCATAATGAACGCGGACGGTTCCGGCGAAAGGCAGGTTACCGATACCCCGTACAGCGCTCAGCATCCGGCATGGACCAGAGATTCGAGGATTATTACGTTCGATACCGAAATTGCGGGAAGACAGGAGCTTTACATGATAGACGTCAACGAAAGCGGAATGATGCGGCTAATGCCGCGTATATTTCCAGAAATGCAGAATTATTACGATGCGGAGTGGACTTTAAAGTCTTCTTATTGAAAAATAGGTATTTATATGATAAATTAAATCATATCGTTAATGCCTAAAATAAAAATTATAAATTACCAAGTTTTATAAAACAGGGGCGAAAAAGCTATGAATAAGAACAATAAAAAATTTTTTAAGGCTTTTATCTTCAGTTCTATTATATTATTTTTCGTTTCGTCTATTCTTGCGGGATGCGCTCCCATGGAACCGGATTCCATACACCGCCTAAAAGTCCAGGTAAAGAAATTAAATAAACAGACGGCCGAATTATCCAAAAATGACGCATATTTGGAGAAAAAACTGCATGAGATGCAGTTAAATACGGCAAACAACGGGGTGGAAATTTCAAGCCTGAATGCCAAAATAAGGGATATTTACGGCAGATACGAGGTAGAATCCCACGAACTTAATATTCTTCAGAAAAGATTCAGGGAATACCGTTTAATGGTAAATAAAGAACTGGTAAAATTATTAAAGCTCGCTAAAGCCGAACCGGTTTTGCCGGGAAAAACAAGCGTAAAATCCGCAGTCGTCAAGAAAGAAAATTCGATGGAGTCCGGTTTTAAAAATGCGCTGTCTATGTATAACAAAAAAGACTTTGCCTCCGCCGTTACAGCTTTCCGTAAATTTTTAGATAAATATCCCCAGTCTAATTTTACGGCAGATGCTATGTTTTATAAAGCTTCTGCAAATTTCAACCTTAAAAAATATCCCGTTTCGATATTGGAATTCCACAAATTTTCGCAAATATATCCCAAAAACCCGAATGTCCCTATGGCTATTTACCTGCAGGGCGTCGGCTTTTTAAAAGTTTCCGACCCTTCGGACGCCTCTATTTTATTCCGGCAGGTAATTTCCGAATATCCCCGGACAAAAGCCGCGGAACTTTCAAAACAGGCGCTTAACGGGCTCTCAAAATAAAAATACAGGCCGGTCCGATAGATATTAGATGAAAGCAAACGGAACCAGAATTATAAATTTAGCGTTTGAATCCAGCTGCGACGATTTTTCCTGCTCCGTTCTTTTAAAGGTAAAGGGCGAAAACGGCATAAAAATACTGTCTAATATAATTTATTCGCAGGACTATATACACGGCATATACGGCGGAGTAGTTCCTGAACTAGCTTCTAGAAACCATATTAAGGCTTCTCTGCCAGCTCTCGGTTTGGCCATGTCCGATGCCGGCATGAATTTGAAAGACGTAAATTTAATATCGGCGACCGCCGGTCCCGGGCTTGTGGGCTCTCTGCTTATAGGGCTTATGGAAGCAAAGACTGCGGCTTTTGCGCTGAACATTCCGCTGGCAATAATAAACCATATAGAAGGACACATTTTCAGCCCTTTTCTCGAAACCGGCGAAACACCGGAGTGTTTGCCTCTTATAGCTTTGGTAATTTCCGGCGGGCATACGCATATTTATCTCGTAAAATCGCATAACGATATAAAACTCGTCGGAAGAACGCGGGACGATGCCTGCGGCGAACTTTTCGACAAAGTTTCCAATTATTTAGGTTTCGGCTATCCGGGAGGGAAAATTATCGACGAGCTTGCCGAAAAAGGAAGCGCCGGCGCCTTTAAATTTCCTTTTCCCATGATGCACAGCCGCAATTTGGACATGAGCTTCAGCGGACTTAAAACCGCAGTTATTTCTGCTATAGACGGTATGGGTGGTCCCGGTAAAATAAAAGAAAGTACGGTCTATGATATTTTCTCTTCCTTAAGGGAAACCGTCGCGGAGATTCTTTATAAAAAAACCGCCGAAGCCTGCCGTATTTACGGTGTAAAAACCGTAGCCGTTTCAGGCGGAGTTTCGGCAAATTCGAGGATAAGAAGTATTTTTAACGAAAAGGGGATAAAAAACGGGCTTAAAATAATTTTTCCTTCCGTAAAATATTCTACGGACAATGCGGCTATGATAGGATATGCGGGTTTTTTTAAAACGCCCGTCCATCCTATAGAAAACAGGGAAGAATTTTTGAATATAAACGCCGACCCTTCATGGGAGCTTTAAAAACAAATAAATGAACCGCTTTACGGCCGTATGGACAATATAAGAAAAAAAAATAAAGTAGTTTTCGGACAAAATTTTTTGACGAATAAAGATATAGCCGCCGATATCGTGGATTCCTGCAATTTTTCCGCCGCCGACGACGTCTTAGAAATAGGTCCCGGAGAAGGCGTATTGACAGGCCTTATTGCCGGCAGGGTTAAAACTTTTACTATAATCGAAATAGATTCTTTTTATTATAACCTGATCAAAGGAAAACTTAATAAATTTAATAAAATCGGTTTAAACGAAAGCAATGTGCCGGCTGTTGATGTCGTAAACGAAGACGCCCTTAATTTCGATTACGCGGCTTTAAGCAAAAGCCTTTCGTCTAAAATCAGGGTTATTTCCAATCTTCCCTACGAGATTTCAGGCCCCGTCATAGATAAATTTATAAAAGAAAAAGACGCTTTTTCGGATTTGACCCTTATGTTTCAAAAAGAGTTCGCGGAGAGGCTTTACTCGAAGGAAAACGATTCGGGAAGAGGCGCTTTAAGCGTCATTGCCGGTTTAAATTTTGAAATAATAAAGCTTTTCGACGTTGGAAAATCTAATTTCAACCCATCGCCTAAAGTTGACTCGACTGTTTTAAGGCTTACGCCCAAATATTTCGAGGATGCCGATTATGTATGGGCCGCAGGCTCCCAGTTTTTCAACTATTTTGTCCACCAACTTTTCAAATTAAGAAGAAAAAAACTAAAAAATTCTATCTATGCTTCGTTTTTTGGGGTGCCTCCGGACGTAAAAGAGAAAATTTTTTCAAGTTTAAATATAGATTTAGATAAAAGACCTCAGGAATTAACGTCGGACGAGTTTATAAGAGCCGGAAGACAATACGACGACTATTTAAAAGCGGCGGAAAAAAAGTATAATAATAAATAATAAACCGTAAACAATAATTATCCGGTTTTAAGGCTGACATTATGGAAAAGGCGGTTATAGCGCTTGATTTGGGAACTACCGGCAACAGGGCCATAGCGTTCGATAAAAACGGCGGTATTATACATTCTTCCTATCGCGAATTTCCTCAAATACATCCTAAGCCGGCGTGGGTCGAACAAAATCCGTACGACATATTAAATACGGCGGTTAAAGTTTTAAAGGAAACGGTTGGACATTGCGGCTCTTACGAAATAGTTTCCTTAGGCATTACAAACCAGAGGGAAACCTCGGTAGTTTGGAATAAAAATACCGGAAAACCGGCGTATAACGCTATAGTATGGCAGTGCAGAAGGACTGCCGGAACCTGCGAAGATTTATCCGAATACCGCAATCTTATCAAAGAAAAAACAGGCTTATTCTTAGACCCGTATTTTTCGGCCACCAAGATTAAATGGGTGCTGGATAACGTCGGCGGGGCGAAAAATCTTGCGGAAAAAGGGGAATTGGTTTTCGGAACGGTGGACAGCTGGCTCCTGTGGAATCTGACCGGCGGTTCCGTTCACGCCACGGACGCTTCCAACGCTTCCAGAACGCTTTTGTATAATATAAATACCTTAAAATACGACGAGGAACTTCTTAAAATATTCGGAGTAGAAGAATCAATGCTGCCCTTGGTTTGCGACAGCAATTATAATTTCGGCAGCACCGAAAAAAAAATTACCGGAAAATCCATACCGATAGTCGGAATTCTCGGCGACCAGCAGGCGTCCCTTTTCGCGCATTCCGGTTTTGAAAAAGGCATAATAAAAAATACCTACGGAACCGGACTTTTTGCAATGATGGAAACCGGAAACAGAATTTACGCCTCCGATAAATTAGTTGCTACCGTCGCGTGGAAATTAGGCGGAGCAGCTTATTACGCCCTTGAAGGCAGTATTTTTACGGGAGGCGAAATTATGCGCTTTATTAAAGACAATTTAGGCATCATAAGCTCTGCGGCGGAATCTTCCGATGCGGCAAAAAGCGTTATTTCCAACGAGGGAGTATATTTCGTTCCCGCTTTATCCGGTCTCGGCGCTCCGTATTGGGACCCGGACGCAAGGGGGCTCATTATAGGATTAACCGGAGCGTCGAATAAAAACCATATAATCAGGGCGGCTTTAGAATCTTTAGCATACCAGACCAAAGACGTGGTTACAGAATTCGAAAATACTTTAAAAAGCGGATTCGATTTATCGAAATATAAATTAAGAGTTGACGGCAAGGCAAGCGAGAACGATTTTTTAATGCAGTTCCAATCCGATATTTTAAATATGGCCGTCGAAAAAGGCGGTTTTACCGAAATGACGGCTTTCGGAATAGCCGGACTCAGCGCCGTAAGCACGGGTTTTTGGACTGACGGGATGTTCCGGAGATTTAAAAAAACCGAAAAAATATACAACCCGCAAATCGGAGATAATGCCGGAAACGCTTTGTACGCGAAATGGCGCGAAGCCGTTTTAAAATCTTTGAAGTGGGCATAATTCTATTTGTCGCGGCGGAAGTAGAATTACGGCTTTTTATATGATACAATTAAATATAAATATAAAATTAAACTATAAAAATTAAAGAGCGGGGGTCGAAAAAATGAAAAAAAGCATCGTTTTAGGACTGATATTGATATTGTCCATGGTTTTGTTTGCAAAGAATACCTTTGCGGCTAAGGCGCCTGCCGGAGCAAATGCAAATGCCCCGGTCAACGTCCACAGCGCTAAATTTCAATATAATAAAGCTCTTATGGCTATGAAAGGAAAATATTATTACTCAGCGGTTCAGCATTTTCAAAAAGCAATCCTTGTCAAACCGCATTTCGCCCTTGCGTGGGCGCATATGGGAGTAGCTCTGCACAGGCTCGGTTTTCCTTCCCTCGGCATAGTCAGCCTTCAGAAGGCGTTAGAATATAATCCGAATATAAAGTGGGCAAAAATTAAATTAAAAAAATATCTTGCCAGTCCCAGAAGGTAAATCGGATAAATGGGTTCTAACGGTTTTGAAGCATTTGCGGAATCGCCCGTATTCGAAAATATTATAAAAAAAGAAGCCTTATGCCTGAATGTCGCTTTTGCCTGCTTTTACGGGTCGAGGAACTATAACCTCGAAACGGATAAAAGCGATTACGATTTTTTTATAGTATATTACCCCTCGTTCGAAAATTTCTATACGCATATGTTTTCAAGGTCGTCCGTTATAGAAAAAGATTACGATTATTTTATAACGCCCTTCCATGAATATTTCCGGCACGCTATGAACGGGAACATAAAATTTATCGAACCTTTGATATGCGGTACTTTCGCCTACGGAATAAAAAATTCCGAAAGATTTTCCGGCGTTTTAAAATTAACCGAAAAAATAAAAAAATTTATATTAATAAATTTTAAAAAAAATTTCGATGCTATTTCCGGAATAATAAAAAATAAAAAATTAAATATAGAAAAAGGGGGATATACGTCTAATACCTTAAAATATAAGGATTTATACGGTTACGATATTAAAGAGGCTATTAATTCTTTAAGATTGGCTTATTTGCTGGAAAATTATATAAAAACCGGAGAATTTTCTTTTACGGTAAAGCAAAACCCTGTTTATGAAGAGTTTGAAATTTATATGAACGATATTAACGCCCGTAAAATATCAAAAAATTATTATTTAGACATAATAAATAAAAAAATTAGCGGCTTAGCAGGTTTAGAACGAATTTTAATTTCTAAAGAAGAATCCGTAAAAACGGAATTAACCGGAATGAAGCATGGGCTCGGCAAAGATATTATGGATATATGTAAAGCCGAAACCTGTTTTGGATTTGAAAAAGCGGTTTAAATATATTATAATATATTGTAAATATGCAAAAAATATTACTGAAATCTAAAATACACAGGGTAAAAATAACCGACGCAAACCTCGAATACGAAGGCTCTATTTCCATTGACGAAGAACTTATGGATCAGGCGCGTATTCTGCCTTACGAAAAGGTCAGCGTATGGGACATAAACAACGGCGCCAGATTTGAAACATATGCGATTCCGGCGGTAAAACATTCCGGCGACATAATAGTTAACGGTGCGGCTTCGCGGTTAGTGCAGGTCGGAGACATTATAATTATCGCCACGTTCGGGATTTACGACGAAAAAGAACTGGACGGGTTCAAACCCGTATTAGTTTACGTTGACGGAAAAAATCATGCCGCCGATATAGTAAAATAAAAATTTTAATGAAAAAATATCATGCCGATTACATACTGACTTCGGCGAAATCTTCCGCCCCCCTCCCCGCTTTTATAGTAAACGGCAGTCTGACGGCCGATGAAACAACCGGCAATATATTAAGTGTAGAAAAAATAGAAAAAAAAGGCATAAAAAAAAAGAAAGGGGCGGCGGCAGTTCCTTGCAAAACCTTAATTGTCCCCGGATTTATCAACGCCCATACCCATACCGACATTACTTTTAAACCGGACGATAAAACTCCGCGGATTTTTTCCGGATGGGTTTTATCCCTGATAGAGAAACGTAAATCATTAAGCTGCGAAGAAACTGCAAACTTAAGGCTCAAAGCTTTTAAAGAGTTTATCGAAAGCGGAACTACAACGATAGGCGATATTATAGACCCAGTTTCTTTTTGCAATTTAACCGGTATAACGGAGCGCGCTAAATCCGCTCCCAGAGTTAAGGGTTTTATAGAATTAAGAGGGCTCGACCCTTCTTATGCGGCTCAAAGAATAGAGGAATTTAAAAATTTCATTAAAAATAATGCGGAAGCCTTTAAAAAAAACGAAAAATATTTTTCCCCCGGAATCTCTCCCCATTCCGTATATTCGGTATCCGAAAATTTATTCAAAGAAATATTGAAAGCGAATGAAAGATTAAAGTTTAAAATATCTGTCCACTGCGCGGAGCATGCATCCGAAAAGGCTTTTATAGCCGGAAACGGCGGAGATATTGCCGAAAATCTTCTGCCGGCGCTTAATCTTTCAAAATTTTCGGTTCCGGCAGTGCCGTTCTTATCGCCCGTTTCCTATCTTTATTATTTAAAAATTCTGGCTCAGAATACATCCTTAATACACGCAAACGAGGTAAGCGGCGAAGATATAGATATAATAAAAGAAACCGGAGCGGATATCATCCACTGTCCGAGAAGCAACGCTTTTTTTAATTCCGAAAAACTCCCTTTGAAAAAAATTATAGAAAAAGGAATTTCCGTTTCTTTGGGAACCGACGGTCTTTTTTCCAATAAATCCTTAAATATTTTAGACGAAATTAAGTACGCAAAAAAAATCCATCCCGAAGTAAATGCGAAAGAGCTGTTTTATATGGCTACCGAAGGCGGCGCAAAGGCCGTTTCTTTCAAGGGGGTTACCGGAACCCTAAAACCGGGTTCTTATGCGGATTTTACCGTTTTTAAAATACCGGAGGACATGATTTTAAATGAAGAAAATATCTATGATACCGTTATTTCGTTAGATAAAGCGGACATACTAAGCGTCGCGGTCGGAGGCAGTATAGTTTACGGCGCGGCAGGAGGCGGGAAATGAAAATTATAACCGACATAGAAGAAATGAAGCAGTTTTCGCGGAATCTAAAAAAAGCGTCAAAGAAGGTTGCTTTCGTTCCGACTATGGGCAAGCTGCACGCCGGACATAAAAAACTTGTCGAAGAAGCGAAAAAATACGGCGAAACGGTAGTTTCTATATTCGTTAATCCTCTGCAGTTTGGGCCCAACGAGGATTTCGACAATTATCCGAGGGACGTGGAAAAAGACGCGGAAATGCTGTCCGATATGAATGTATCCTGCCTTTTTTATCCGCCTTCGGACATCGTAAAAAATACCGAAACTTTCTTAATAAACCCTAAATATTCGGGAATGTTAGAAGGGGTTTTCAGGCCGGAGCATTTTCAGGGCGTTCTTACCATAGTTATGAAGCTGTTCTGCATAGCAGTTCCCGATTTTGCTTTTTTCGGACTGAAAGACTATCAGCAGTATGTTTTGATTAAAAAGATGGCGGAAGATTATTTCTTAGGCGTTAAGATTATTCCGGTAGAAACGGTCAGGGAAAAATGCGGATTGGCGATGAGTTCCAGAAACGTATATTTAGGCGAGGAGGACAAAAAAAAGGCGTGCGCGTTTTACGGCGCGTTAAAAAAGACCGCGGATTTATTCAAAGGCGGCGAAAAATCGTCCGAAAAATTAACTTCTTTCGTTATAAAAGAATTAATAAATGCAGGGTTTGCGATAGATTACGCAAAAATTACGGATGAAGGGCTGGCCGGCGGGAAGCCGGATGCCGAATGCGGAAATATTTTGCTGGCGGCCGTCAGATTTAAAGGCGTAAGGCTTTTAGACAATATTTATTTTATATAAAATTTTTTTTATTTAAAATAATTGAAAAAACAAATTTTCATGATATTATTGTTATATAGTTTTAGTTTCATATGCTTCAGCAATATTCAATTTTCCCGAAAGGTGACCTAAAATGAAAGACGTTTTCCAGATTACCGTTATTTTTGACTCCGAAATAATAATAGAAGCTAAATCTAAGGCCGGCAGAATTATTTATTCAAAAAATCCCGATAAAAAAAAGAAAAACAAACTAATCGAAAAATTGGAAAAAAAAGCGGCCGAAGACAGCCTGAAATATAACCGCAGGCGGCTTTCCAGCTTATTTACCCCGGTATTTTCGGGCTGTATTCTGTTTTCAGGCGGAGCGGATTTAACCGGCGGAGTCATAGACGACCTTATAGGCTTTGGAGATGCGCTTTTCGGGCGCATAGAAGAAAACTTCGGCATAGATATAGTAAATTACAGTTTAATCGGAGGGCGTAAGCCGAATTTTTTCTATTTCGAAGTTTTTAATTATAATTTCGATACCCATAAAGCCGTAAAAAGCGAATTCGTTAAAACTCCGGCCGTTAAAAAATTAAGTAAAATCGCGGAAGCCGTTTTAACGGAAAATAAGCCTGCGGCGGGAGGAAAAGCGGGCAAAAAAGCGCTCAGACCGACGGAAGAAAAGCCAGTCCCAAAAACGTTAAAACAGCCTGAAGAAAAACCTGAAGCAAAAGCCGAACCCGCTTCCGAAGCTAAAATTAAGCCTCAAAAAGTAAAAGTCGCAAAAGAAAAAGAAAAAATTCAAGAATTTGCCGAAAAAGCCGAACCCGAAACGAAAGCTGAAGTTTCGGAAAACGTTGTTTTATCGGGAGATATTGCCGGGATATGCGAAACCGAATACGCTGTGCAGGAAAGAAATATAAGCGAAGAGGTCGATTTAATGTCCCTTAACTGGAGCCTGCTCAGCCCGTCCGAAAATATTCCCGTGCTTGAAGCGGGGGAGCCGGCAGAGATTAGCGGCGAAAGTTCAGTAAGAATTTATTTTCAGAAGCCGAGCGTAAGGCAGGTCGTTTGGAGATTCAGAAAAAAACCTGAATCGCAAACTTCAAAGCCTATACTCAGGGTTTATAAAGATACGGATATGTTGTGGTATGATGTTCTAGACGGCCGTTTCGGAAGCAGGTATATTATTTTCCCCGAGGGTTTGGAACTGTCGCAGACATGGGTGGAGATAGGATATCTGACGGAAAAAGGAGATTTTATTTTTATCGCGAGAAGTCCGGTCTGGCCTCCTTCATGCTTATCGCAAAAACTGCCTAAATTAAAAATGGAAAGAAAAATATCTAAAGCCGCCGTTCTTATAGGGGCTACGGAAAGCATACCCGGCGGAAAGCGCCTTCCCGTCAATATTACAAGTTCAGGCGCTGGATTTTCTGCTTCGGGCGCGGGCATTACTGTTTCAGGCGAAGGAATAAAATAGCGGCGGCTTAAGGAAATACGTAATTTATTTTATACCTTAAATCACCGTTAGAAGTTATTAAAACTGCTTCAACATGTAGTAAAGACTGGATTCCCGCTTACGCGGGAATGACGCCCGTTGGGTTAAAAGTTGAATGCCTGTAAAGTCATTCCTGCGTAAGCAGGAATCCAGAAAAAGAAATTCCTAACGGTGATTTAAGGTTATATAAATTTGTATAAAAAGAGGATTGCTATGTACGAAAAGAATAATATTACGGGCAAGTGGCTGCCCGTTTTGCATTTTCATCTGCCGTTCGTCAGGCATCCCGAAAGTTCTAAATATTTAGAAGAAGAATGGTATTTTGAAGCCGTTACCGAAACATATCTTCCGCTTCTCGAATCTTTCGATAATCTTGAAAACGACAACGTGGATTTTAAGCTGACCATATCCCTGACGCCGACCCTCCTGAGCATGATGAACGACGATCTGCTGTCGGAGCGGCTCAAAGAGTATATAAGGGTAAGGCTTAAAGTATTAGACGAAGAGGCTTTCAGGACAGAAGGGGACCCCGAATTCCATCCAGTTACTTTATTTTACAGGCAGAGATATAAAAACTGGTATGAGAAAGTTAAAAATGGCGGCGGAAAATATCTCATCGGCGAGTTCTTGAAACATTTTAGAAGAGGCCGTTTGGATATTATAACTTCGGCGGCCACACACGCTTTTTTAATTTCCATGGTAGGGGAACCGGAGGCGATAGCGGCGCAGATAGAAGTCGGAATACAAACCCACGAAGATATTCTCGGCATTACCCCTAAGGGCATATGGCTTCCGGAATGCGGTTATACCGAAGGATTCGATGCGATACTTAATAAATACGGAATTTATTATACTTTTTTAGACCGGCACGGCATCGATTCGGCAAATCCTAATCCTATCAACGGATGTTTTTCGCCCATAGTAACTCCGTTTAACGTCGTAATGTTCGGCAGGGACCCCGAAAGTTCGAGGCAGGTCTGGTCTTCAAAAGAAGGGTATCCCGGAACGCCGGTTTACAGGGAATTTTACAGGGACGTAGGATTCGACCTGGACCTGCCCCACCTTACGCCTTTAAGGCACGGAAGCCTTAAGACTTTTACCGGGCTTAAGTATTACGCCATTACCGGACAGGGCAATTATAAAGACGCTTACAGGCCGTCCGCGGCGAAACGCCAGGCTTATGAGCACGGAGCTCAGTTCGTCTATCACAGGGAACTTCAGACGGAATATTTAAAGGAGTTTATGGACGAACCGGTCGTAGTGTCGATGTATGATGCGGAACTTTTCGGACACTGGTGGTTCGAAGGTCCATGGTGGCTTGAAGCGGTTTTCAGAAGAATGGACGAGAATAATTTCGTCGAACCGGCAAAAGCCATAGACATTTCCGACAGGACTGTTTCTAAGCTTAAAGGTTTATTGAAAAAATACGAAAACGGAGATTCGGTTTTTTCCGCCGATATTCTCGAAGAAATAAACAAAAACAATGCTAAAAACGGAGTATTTATAGCTCAGCCCGCTACATCGTCATGGGGCGGAGGCGGATACGCGGAGGTATGGCTTAACGGAAAAAACGACTTAATACAGCCTTTTTTATCGGACCTGTCCGTAACATTGATAGATATTTGCAAAAACGGGTATAATCGTGTAAAATATCCCGAAGTTTTAAATCAGGCGGCAAGAGAGCTTATTTTAGCCCAATCCAGCGACTGGCCGTTTATGCTTACGACAGGACAGGCGGTAAGTTATGCCGAAAGAAGGATTAAAGCCCATATGGTCAGGGCAAAAAGATGCATTTTGATGGCTATAGGCGAAGAACCTTTAGATACGGCCTGGTTTAACGATATATCCTATAAAGATAATTTATTTCCGCGCCTGAATGCAAAAGATTTATACGGAAAAAACATATGCTAGATTTTACGAAGGGAATATAAATTAGATGAATTTAGTATTATGGTGGCATATGCATCAGCCGGACTACCGGGATAACAGCGGCGAGTTTATGCTTCCTTGGGTTTATCTTCACGCAATAAAAGATTATATCGACATGCCCCTTAATATTGCGGCAAATCCCGGCATGAAAGCAAACATAAATATTACCCCCGTTTTAATAGACCAGTGGCAGGATTATAATTACAGCATAGAAAAGGCCCTTGAAGAGAAAAATGAGGATAAAGCCGTAAGTATCCTGCCCGACCGCTTTTTAAGGCCCCTGCTTCTTAAAACTTTAGACAGTGCCGCCGCCGCCGATATAAGCGATATAAGATTATGGATGTCCGACCATTACAAATGGGCGAACTACGAGCATATGGTTTCGAGATTCGACGGTTATAAAATTCTCTACGACCTTGCTTCTTCTGATTTAAACCGCCGCTACTTAAATGATACCTTTTATTTCGATTTTTGCGTCTGGTTCCATCTTTCATGGTGCGGCGAATGGATGAAAAAATACGACCCGGTTATTAATTATTTTATCAGAAAAGGTTCTAACTTTACCTTGGACGACAGGAGGCTTCTTCTTAAAAGGCTTTTGGAGTGGATGAAATACGGCCTTTCTTTATACGGATTTCCGGCGGTTAAAGGCGGACGTCCTCCGGCTTCTTTTCCGGAATACCCTGATATGCTGGAAAAGAGCAAACTTAAAGAACTTAAAGCAAAAAAGAAAGGCGAATACGAAATTACTTTTTCACCGCATTATCATCCGATAATACCGCTTCTTTTAGACGTCCATTGCGGAGGGGTAGCGGCGCAGATGACCGGCATATCCTACGAGCCGGTTTACATAGAGCAATACCGCGGCGGAATAGAAAGCGCAAAAAGGCATTTAGATTCATTGAACGAATATTATTCGTACGGCAAGAATAAAATCCGGGCTTTATGGCCTTCCGAAGGGGCGCTTTCTTCGGAAGCACTCGACCTTTTCGACGAATACGGCATAAATATCTGCGCCAGCGGCGAAGAGCTTTTATCTTCGTCATTAGGTGTAAACTCCCGACAGCCTGCATTTATGCAGGGCAAAAATATTATACCGCTTTACAGGGTTTATAAATGGAAAAATACGGGACTTAAAATAATTTTCAGGGACTCGGGGCTTTCGGATTTAATCGGTTTTACTTATGCAAAATGGCGGGGAGACGATGCAGCTAACAATCTTACCGATAAACTTAATGCCGTGGACGATTTCGATAAAGACGCGATAGTTTCGATTATACTGGACGGCGAGAATGCATGGGAATATTATTACGAAAACGGTTTTTATTTTTTGAACGATTTATATTCTTTATTATCTTCGTCCGTTAAAATAAATCCCGTGCTGTTAAATGAAGTTTTCGGTATGGACTGCGGCGGCGGCGGAGGAGGCTGTATCAAACTTGATTATATTATGCCGGGTTCATGGGTAAACGGAAATTTAAGGATGTGGGTGGGAGAAGAGCAGAAAAATAAAGCGTGGGCATTGCTGAACGAGGCTAAAAACGCATTATCAGATTCTATCCAAAAAGGAACTATTAACGAAAAGAATATAAAAGCCGCCGTGAAAAATCTTATGGCGGCGGAAGGCTCCGACTGGTTCTGGTGGCTTGGTTACGACAGCCCGCTGTTTTCGCAGTCTTCCATGGAAAAGATTTTCAGAAATTTCTTAAAAAATATTTATCTTACCGCCGGGATGCCGGTTCCGGAGAAATTATTCGAATCGTTGTCTTCATCTAAAAATATCATAGCGGAAATGGGCGGAATGATGAAGAGGGGGCATGAGGAGTGACGGTTAAATTTATTTTAGGTTTCCACTGCCATCAGCCTGTAGGCAATTTCGATTTTGTTTTTAAAGAAGTGCATATGAAATCCTACAGTCCGCTTATAAGGACTCTTTCCGCGCTTAACGTAAAATTCTGCCTGCATGCTTCGGGAATCCTTCTCGAATGGTGGGAGAAGAACGACCCTGAATTAATTAAAATTATTTCGGAAGGGGTCGAAAAGGGCGCGATAGAGATTATAGGGGGAGGCTATTACGAGCCGATACTAGCGTCCATTCCCTGCAGGGACAGGTTAAGACAGCTTGAAATGCTTAACGCGTCATTGAAAAGACTTTTCGGTAAATATCCGTCGGGAGCATGGATAACCGAAAGAATATGGCAGCCGGATATTATAAAAGACTTAAAGGAAGCCGGATTAAACTATGCTTTTTTGGACGATTTTCAATTTTTTCAAGCGGGCGTGTCTCCTGAAGGCATAGATAATATTTTCAGGACCGAATACGGCGGGCAGTATCTCGATGTTTTTCCTATACACGAAAGATTAAGGTATAAGATACCTTTTGCCGAACCGGACGAATCTTTGAACGAAATATTATATTTAAACGGCAGACGCTCAGAACTTTCCGTTATGTTCGACGACGGCGAGAAAATGGGAGGATGGCCGGATACTTACGAATGGGTTTACGGCAAAGACGGAAACAAGGGATGGTTGGATAATTTCGTTAACGAAGCAAATTGTAATAGTAATTATTCCGAGATAAAATTCGAACTCCCTTCCGATATTTTAAAAGAGGGCTCCGGCGGCCGACAGGCGAGAGTTCCCGTATATCTCCCTATATCTAGTTACAGGGAGATGGGCGAGTGGACGCTTTCTATTCCGCAAAGGGGCATATACGAAGAGATAAAGGCTCGATATCCCTCCGCTCCTTTAAGCGGGGGTATCTGGCATAATTTTTTGACGAGATATCCGGAAGCAAACCTGCACCACAAAAGAATGATGCATTTAAGCTATAAAATAAACTATCCCGCCGAAAACTGCCGCAAACACCTTGGCGATGCTTTAAACGAACTTATGAAATCGCAGGCTAACGATGCTTACTGGCACGGCGTGTTCGGCGGAATTTATCTTCCGCACTTGAGAAGGGGGATACATACCGCCCTTTTATCGTCGTACGTTATGTATAAAGACGCCGTTAAGGAACGTACAGAAAAAGAATATTACGACTTCGACTCCGACGGGGAAAACGAAATATTCTTTTCAAACGATTTCTGGTGCATAATATATAAGCCATCCGCAGGTTCTTTTATCGCGCTGGATTATATAGAAAAAGGTTTAATACATTCGCTTGGAGACGTTTTTTGCCTCCATGACGAGTACGATATTTTAAAACTGAAGGAAAACGCCAATAAAAAAACGGCGGACGGAGAAATATACGGCGGTTCCGAAAACGGCGGAAACGGCGGCGGCAATCCTCCCGAAACTATACACAAAGAGGCGAAATACCCTTCGGATTTATGCGACGAGGACTTAATAACGCGTAAAGGCATCCTTCCGGCTTTCGAAATTTTATTTAACGGCGAAAATATTTATTTTGAAGACGAATCTATAGAAGAGTATATAGATAAAGGCAGTATCGAACTTAAAGCGGGAGGCTTCTTAAAAGCAAAATCCGAAGACGGCGCTAAATGCGCCGGAAAAACCGGCGGCAGCAGTGAAATCCTTGTAAAATTAAATATAACAGCAGGCAGGACGCTTGAATTTTTTATAGATGCTAAGGCGGAAAGGGCCGGAAATCTGGACGTTATTTATAGGTTTGCGTTTCCGGGCGGGGACGGCCCCGCGGTAAATGTAGATATCGGCGGCGACATAAAAGGGGTAAATAACCGCATAGAAAAAGAAATAGAAACCGGACACGGCAACCCGGTATATTTAAGCGATTCTTTCTGGGGCGCCAAAATAATTATAAAAGAACGGACAGAAACGAAATTTTTTAAAAAATACGATTTGTTCTTTAAACCGCTAACCACCATTTCTCTTTCCGAAAACGGATACGAAAGGATTTTTCAGGGGGCGGAACTTAAATACAGTTTTAATTTAAAGCCGTGGGAAGATTTTAGTAGTATAATATCTATATATGTAGAAAATATCGGAAAGGAACGGTTTTAGATATATTACGTATTTTACGGGTCGGGAAAATGAGCGAGTTTAATAACGAAATATGGTTTGTGGGGGCGGAAATGGCGCCCTTGGTCAAAGCGGGAGGCTTGGGCGACGTTATGGGAAGCCTGCCTAAAGTGCTGTTGAAAACAGGCATGAACGTCAGGGTCGTTATTCCTTACTACAAAAATATAATTCCAAAAAATTTAATAGATATTAGAGAAGTTTATCCGCCCGGCAAGGTAAATTTCGGCGAGATTCCTTTCGATTTCGGAATTAAAACCGGATTTGCAATGGGCGATATCCCTATCGTACTTATAGAGCAGAATCATTTTTTTAACAGGGAGGATGTTTACGGTTCCCACGGAGGGGTTTGCGCCTATAAGGACAATCTTTGGAGGTATGCTATGCTTGCGCACGGGGCGGTATATGCTATGAGGATTTTAGGTATTCCTCTGGCCGTCCATACGCACGACTGGTCGGGAGGGCTGGTTCCGGCCGTCTTAAGGCAGACTTTCGGGGACGAAAAAGTAAGACTGCAGGGCGGGACTGGAGGCATATTAAACGCCAAATTAGGCAGGCATGCAAATGCGAAAGGATTAAGGCCGGCTATTGTTTTTACTATCCATAACCTCGGATATCAGGGTGTTTACGGCATAGACGATTTTTACGATATCGGCCTCGACTTCAAATATAATTCTTCTTCAGCTTACGAACATTTCGGAACTTTTAACAGTTTAAAAGGCGGGATGAAGCTGTCCGACGTCGTTACGACGGTAAGTCCGACGTATGCAGGCGAAATTACCGCTCCCGAATTCGGATTCGGGCTCGACGGCGAATTGAAAAGCCTTAAAAACGAAGGCAGGCTGAAGGGAATACTTAACGGAATAGATTTAGATTACTGGAATCCCAAAACAGACAGGCTTATAAGCAGTAATCTGAATTTAAAAGAAGATAAATATAAGCTAAAAGATTATAATGAATGGAAAGATTTTAAACTTAAAAATAAAAAAGCTCTTTTCTCGGATATTTCCATGCCGCTGAAGACCGGCGATAAAGGAAAAGTTCTTCCTCTTATAGGCATAGTAAGCAGATTAACGGAAGAAAAAGGCATAAACGAATTTTTAGACGCACTTTTTAACTGGAGCGATTTTCCGTTTCAGGCAGTTATTCTAGGAAGCGGCAAAGATTATATAGAAGGGAAAGCCAATTATCTCTCTAAAATTTACGGCGACAAGGTTTATGCCATGACGGGCAGTTACGACGAAGCGTTGTCCCATAAAATATATGCGGCGGCGGATATTTTCGTAATGCCTTCCAAATTCGAACCGTGCGGGTTGTCCCAGATGATAGCTATGAGATACGGCTGCGTGATCGCGGCCGGAGATACAGGAGGCCTTCACGATACCGTTTCCGATATTATGGACTCCGGCGCAAAAAACCCGTCCGGCATTCTTATTAAACATACAAACCCGGACGGTATTGCATGGGCGCTTAACGAATTGTATAACTACTATATGGGAGACGGTGCCGAAGAATGGGGCAGTCTCGTCGTTAATTCCGCTAATAAACATTTCGGATGGGAAGATTCCGCGAAGGTTTATGAAAGCCTCTATTACGACATTATTAAATAGAATGGTAAATTATATTGAATCTTCTGCTGTTAATTAAAATTATAGCTATAGTATTCTCCGCTGCCGTTTTAATCGCGCTTGCCGTCAGGAAACCGGGACTAAGCGGTTTTTTTGAAAAAGCCGGCCTTTTCGGAATATTTTTATTTGCGCTTTTTATACCTATTAAAGACGGTTTTGCCGTTTTCGGCATGGTAGCAGCAATTATATTTTTTATCGCATATAAAATTGCCGAACGAGATATTTCCATTCCGAAAACCGGATTTAATACCCCTCTTTTTATATATGCCGCAATAGTTCTGCTTTCGTTTATCTGGACGTACAGTCTAAAGGACAGTTTAAACGAAGGCGGCGAGATATTTTATTTCATTTTATTCTTTTTTGCGGCTGCGGGTTTATTGAACACCAGAAAAAGAATAAAATTTATGGTTTATACTTTTACTCTTTCTATATGCGCCGCGATAATTTACGGATTTTTTCAGGGAATTTTTATAAATGCTCTCCACTCACAAAACAGGCTTACCGGACCGATCGGCAACTGGGTCGGTTTTCCGGTGCAGGTTTCTTACGGTTTAATCGTAATTACGGCTTATTATCTGCTGGATTTTAAAAAACGGAACGAAAAAGGCGGAATATCTTTTGTCGGGATAATACCTAAAGCCGCATCCGGCGTTTTTTTCGGATTTATCCTGCTTTTGGGATTTTTCGATATAGCGTTTGCAAAGGCAAGGTCGGCGTGGCTCGGCATTATACCGGCAATTTTTGTTTTAATGTACTTGAAATCGAAGAAGCTTTTTTTTGCGGCCGTTATTCTGCTTTTATTATTGAATATCGGAATTTTTTCGGTATCCAAAACATTCAAAAGCAGGATTTTTTCAATGTTTAATCCAAAAATATACAGGCTTGAACTGAAAAATCACGGAGACATAGAAAGCCATATCGCTTTAATAGAATCGGCATGGGCGGTTTTTAAAAGATTTCCGTTGACCGGCGTGGGAGTAGGGGCGTTTTCAAAGTATTTCGACGCGCATAAAGGGGTCAGGTTTCCCTGGTACTACAATCCTAAAACGGGTAAAAAAATTTACGATTTATACGACGACTGGCCGGAAAACGGCTATATGCAGGCGCTTGCGGAAACCGGAATATTCGGCTTTGCGGCGCTTATGTGGCTTTTTTTTCTGGCTTTAAAAAATCCGGTTAAACTTTTTATAGGTTCGCGCGATATATTTATACGCAAAATAGCAGCGATAACCATAGGGACGAGCATAATATTTTACGGTTCTTTCGCAGGCGTATCGAACATGTCCAACGACGAACTGGCGAACTTATGGCTTTTTTTTCTGGCGTTGTCCGCCGCCGCAGGTTTGCTGCCGGAAGCCGGGCGGAAAAGTTTTGGATAAACTTCACGTATCTTTTAATAATTATAATTAATTACTTTCGATTATGTTATCTCAAAGAAGTAAAATCCTTGCGCAGTATTTTTATGTATTTTCCGTTATTTTCGTCTGCGGCAGTTTTTTCCTCGCTTTTATTACCTACAATCTGATAACCCCCGTTATTATAGGATATAAGCTTTATTCTGTTTTTTATTACCTGTGGCTTTTAATTCCGATAGCCTTCATTTTTTATTTTCTGCTTTTTTTATTCCGAATGTATTTGAACCTTAACGCGGAAAGTTTTAAATCGGATATAATAAAGCTCTTTGAAATAACCGTTATATCCGTATTTTTGATTTACGCCGTTCTTTTTATGTTTAAAGTTGCTTATGTTTCAAGGCTTTTTATAGGATATTTTTCCGTTTATTCTTTTTTGTCGCTCATTATTGCGGATTATACCGGAAGAAAACTTGCAGTAAAACTGAAAAGACGGGGATATTCCGTGAGGAATGTCGTTTTGGTAAAAGGGGAAGATTCGGAAACATCCGCTGTTTCCGATTTATCCGGTAAAAGAGGTGCGGGAGGCATAAAAGACATACTCGTTTCAAGCGAATATCTCGGCATAAAATTAGTTAAAGAAATAAATAAAAATGACCAGAACGGCCTTATAGATTTTGTACTGGATAATCCTGTAGACGAAGTTATATTCGATATTAAAGGCGGCGAAATAGCCGATATAAAAGAAGCTACTTTACTGCTGGAGGAAAAGGGTATAACCGTTAAAATACCTACAAATTTTATACCGTTTAAATATTCTAAAGTTTCATTCGAAAAAGTCGGAGATTTTCCGGTTATCTCGTTTTATACGTCTCCGGAAGACGATATAAGGCTTTTTGCAAAAAGG
>JAJYYS010000116.1 GCA_021800745.1 bacterium | reverse complement strand
ATTTTACCATTGCAATATCGACGATGTTTCTCTTTTCCGGAGTATTTTATCCTGTTTCTTCTCTTCCTTATTTAGTAAAATATTTCGTTTATATTATGCCTTTATATTATACCGTAAGCATAATGAGAATGCTTGACGAAGGCAGAATCAGCCCTTTGATATTATCGTCCTACTTATTGGTTATAATATTATTCTCCCTCATATTTTTTTACGCTTCGGTTTTCTTTATAAGGAAAAGGGTAATAAAATAGAACCGGCGGTTTTATATTTTATTTATTCTTAAAGGCGGGGAAGGGTTATGCCGACCTGTGACTGGTATTTGCCCTTTTTATCTTTATACGATATTCTCGGCTCTTCTCCTTCAAAAAAAAGAACCTGAGCAATGCCTTCATTCGCATAAATTTTGGCGGGAAGAGGCGTGGTGTTCGAAATTTCCAACGTTACGTATCCTTCCCATTCCGGTTCGAACGGCGTAACGTTGACAACTATTCCGCATCTTGCATATGTAGATTTTCCTAAGCAGATAGTTAAGACGTTTCTCGGGATTTTAAAATATTCCACTGATCTGCCGAGAGCAAAAGAATTTGGAGGAACGATACAGATATCGGACACTAAATCTACAAACGATTTCGGGTCGAAATTTTTAGGATCTACGACGGTGTTGTTTATATTCGTAAATATTTTAAACTCGTTTGATATTCTTAAATCGTAACCGAATGAAGATACGCCGTAAGATATAACGCCGTCCCTGATTTGAGAATTTTCGAAAGGGCTTATCATGCCGCCTTCAGCCATTTTTTCTATCCACTTATCGTTTTTAATCATATTTTACGCAGTTATAAATTAAAATTTAATATATAATTAATTATTTCGTCGGGGTCGTCCATTATCTTAATTATATTGAAATCTTTTTCCGAAATGTAAGAATTATGCAAAGTATTGCTTTTAATCCAATCTATTAAACCGTTCCAGTAGCTCGAACCGTATAAGATTACAGGAAACGGCTTTGTTTTATTGGTTTGGATCAATTCTACGGTTTCGAAAAGTTCGTCTAAAGTCCCAAAACCTCCAGGCATCATTATATATGCGGAAGCATACCTGACAAGCATAACTTTTCTTACGAAAAAATATCTGAACTCTAGGGTGACGTCGGCAAACCGGTTCAGGGTCTGCTCATGAGGAAGTTTAATATTTAATCCGACGGAACTCACGTTTAAATTGTGCTGTTCCTTAGCTTCCCTGCAACCGCTGTTTGCGGCTTCCATAACCCCCGGACCGCCTCCGGAAATTATAGAAAATCCTTTTAACGCAAGTTTATAGGCAATATCTTTAGTGTTTTGATATACGACGCCGTCTTCTTTAACTCTTGCGCTTCCGTATATAGTTACGGCGGGACATATCGACGGCAGAATATCGAATCCGTCCACAAATTCCCCGATAATCCTAAAGAGCCTCCACGGCTCGGATTTATCTAAAGAGTTTAGTTCATATCCTTTTATATTTTCTCTTTTAATAGACATACTTTATTCTAAAATTTTTGCGGAAAGAAAAAAGTAGAGGATAGAAACGATAGCAAACCGCCCTTCCTCTACCGGTCAATTTAATAAAGCGTAAAAATATTAGAATTTCCAGTCCTTTTTATCGGGATGCGCCTTCATCGCCTTCGCTTTAAGTTCATCTTTGGATTCCTTGTGATTTTCATCCGGAATACAGCAATCGACGGGGCAAACCGAAGCGCATTGCTGAGTATCGAAATATCCGTAACATTCGGTGCAAAGATTGGGATCTATAATATATATATCTCCCTCGGCAATCGCATTGTTCGGACATTCCGGAATGCAAACTCCGCAAGCAATACATTCATCCGTAATAATAAAAGCCATAACAGCCTCCTTGTTTTATTGTTATTTGTTATTGTTACTTTTTATAGTTATTCTGCCAAAGTTGCAAATTTAACTTAAACGATTTCCTGCTCCTTTAAAAGCTTTAAGTCCTTTATAAACGGAATTGGAACCTAATTCTTCTTCTATCTGTAAGAGCCTGTTATATTTCGCTACTCTTTCAGAACGGGCAGGCGCGCCGGTTTTAATTAATCCGGAATTTACGGCAACCGATAAATCGGAAATAAAAGTATCCTCCGTTTCTCCAGACCTGTGGGAAATAACCGCGCTCATATTATTTTTCTGGGTTAATTCTATAGCATCCAATGTTTGGGACAAAGAACCTATCTGATTTAATTTTATCAAAACAGAGTTTATCGAATGAGAATCGACTGCCCTTATTATGCGATTAGGATTTGTAACGGTCAGGTCGTCCCCTACTATTTGAACTTTGTCTCCAAGCTCTTTAAGCAAAAGAGAAAATCCGTTAAAATCATCCTGCGCCATACCGTCTTCTATCGATATAATAGGAAACTTTTCGACATAGCCGGCATACATTGCAACCATCTCGTCGGCTTCAAGCACGGTTTTTTTGCCCGCTTCTTTAAGGGTATATTTGCCGCCGGCATAGAACTCGCTTGCCGCAGGGTCGAGAGCGATAAAAATATCTTTTCCGGGCTGGTACCTTGCTTTTTCTATGGCTTCCATTATCAATATTATTGCTTCCATATTGTTTTGAAGCTGCGGCGCAAATCCGCCTTCATCGCCCACGGCCGTGGACATATTTTTTTCGTCTAGAACTTTTTTAAGCCTCTGATAAACTTCCGCTCCCATTCTAAGCGCTTCTTCAAATGACTTTGCCCCTGCCGGAACTATCATAAATTCTTGAAAATCAAGCATATTGTTTGCATGTTTTCCGCCGTTCAGAATATTCATCATAGGAACGGGCAAAACATGCGTGTTTAAACCGCCCAGATAGCGATAAAGGGGTATTTCCAATTCGTTTGCCGAAGCGACTGCCGCCGCCAGCGAAACGGCTAAAATTGCATTAGCTCCCAAATTAGACTTATTTTGGGTGCCGTCTAGATTCATCATTATATCGTCTATGAGCCTTTGCGAATAACTGTCTATTCCGTTTAAAGATTTTGCGATAATATCGTTAATTCCTTCTATCGCGGAATGGACCGATTTTCCGCCGTAAATTGCGCTGTCGTTATCTCTCTTTTCGTAGGCTTCGTATTCTCCGGTAGACGCCCCCGAAGGAACGCAGGCAAAGCCGCTCATACCGCTCTCTAAAGAGACCTTAACGCTAATCGTCGGATTTCCCCTCGAGTCTAAAATCTGCCTGCCCTTTACATCGACAATTTCACTCATTTTAGATTTTCCCCTGAAAAATAAAAATATTTAGATTTAAATTTTAAAAAATAATTTAAGCATTATAACATTTTTTTCCGTTTCTAAAAATAGATTTTTTATTTTTTATTTATAAGCCGTCTATTTCCTGCTTAGTTTTATTTAAAAGAATATCGGTTTTATTTTTGCTTTTGCTTTCGGCATATATCCTTAAAACGGGTTCTGTCCCGGAAGGGCGGATTAAAAGCCATGAATCGTCCCTGAACTCGAATTTAAAGCCGTCGATAAAGTTAGACGAAACCAAATCTTTTCTGAACGGTATATTGAAATTGCCGGATTTTAATTTCCGTATAAGCTCCCGTTTTTTTCCGCCGTCTATATGAAGGTCTTCCCTTTTATATAAATACGGATATGGTTCGTTAAATATATCGTTTAAAAGTTCGTTTAAGTTCTTACCCCGGACAATCATAATTTTAAGCAGCATTATCGCGTTAAAGATTCCGTCCCTTTCCGGCAGGTGCGACGTCATGCCTATGCCCCCGGATTCTTCTCCTCCTAAAAACACTCCGCTTCTTTCTTTTATCATGATAGGCGCTATATTTTTAAATCCGATAGGAACCTCGATAAGGTTTATATTATGCGTGCGGCAGATATTATCGATCGATTTGGAGACGGAAACGGTTTTAACCACGCTTCCGGAATAGCCTTCTTTAATAAGATAATCCAATATTATAGAAAAAATTTTATGCGAATCTATGAAATTGCCCTCCGAATCCACCGCGCCTATTCTATCGGCATCCCCGTCCGTGGCGAAACCGACGGCAAATTTATTATCGGCGCCCCTTTTTTTCAAGTAAGATTTTAATTTGAAAAGATTGCAGTCTATAGGCTCTGGATTTATTCCCGGAAAGACTGGATTAACATAATTGTTAACCGCGCTGTATTTGATAGGAAATCTTTTTAGTATGGAGGAAAGGTATCCTATGCCGGCTCCAAACATAGGGTCTATAATAACGTCCATGGACTTTAATAAACCTTTGTCCGAATTTGATACGGTTTTATCCAGCCCGGTGAAAGCGATTATATGTTCAATATATTTTTTTTTAAAATCCGCGTACTCAAAGCAGTTATTATTACTGCCGCCATTATTGGAATTGCCTGATTCAACCGGACCGGAATAATAGCTCTTTCGTATTCCTTCTTTGTCGAAATTCCCGCCGTTTACTATTTTTTCTATTTGCTTTACATCGGATTCAAGCATCGAACTGCCGAAACGGCTTTTGAACTTCAATCCGTTAAACATAAAAGGATTATGGCTTGCCGTAATCATTACTCCCACCCCGCATTTATTATTTTTTACGAAGAACGAGAGGACCGGGGACGGGCAAAAATTATCGCTGAATATTACGTTTATATTTTTTGACGCAAGAGCTTCGGCGGCCGCTAAAGCGAACTCTTTCGATAAAAACCTCGTATCGTATCCAACGGCAACGGTATTTGAAATACCTGCTTCGTTTTTTAAGTATTCCGCTAACGACAAACTAATGCGGTTAACGGCATCGAAAGTGAAATTATCTCCGATAATCCCTCTAAAGCCGTCGGTGCCGAAATTAATAAACGCTGGAGCCGAAATCATTTAAGTTGAGGTAAAGTATATAGAAATATTTTAATTATATTAAGACGATAAGCAAAAGATACAGAGATTTTATAACAATATGAAACTAAAATGCAAGCATAAATTATTTTTGGAGCATTACAAAAAATGTAAATTTCAAAAGTTAACGATGCTATATTAAATAAAATTTATTTGATTTTATCATATTTTTCAAAGATATAAATTACAAAATAAAGTGATACTATAATATAATATAATGAAAATACCTTGACAAATACAAAAGTAAATGATACTATATTGACAAAGCTAAAATTTAATTAA
>JAJYYS010000115.1 GCA_021800745.1 bacterium | reverse complement strand
ACCGAATTTATTAATTAACGATACAGGATCTACAACATTTCCAAGAGACTTCGACATCTTCCTGCCGTCGGTAAGCCACCAGCCGTGAGCCATTATTGTTTTAGGCGGTTCGATTCCCAAAGCGAAAAGCATAATTGGCCAGTAAACCGCGTGAAATTTAAGAATATCTTTTCCCACTATATGGTTGACGGATTTAAAAAAGTGCGTAAAATCCGGATTTTTGCCGGCGATAAAATCTTCGTATCCTATGCCGGTCAGGTAGTTCAGAAGAGCGTCGAACCAGACGTATATGACGTGTTTATCGTCGCCAGGCACCGGAATTCCCCATTTAAAAGAAGTCCTGGATATGCTTAAATTTTTCAGCCCTTCGTTTACGAATGATAAAACCTCGTTTTTTCTGAAATCCGGTTTTATAAAACCGGGATTGCCGGCGATATAATCTAAAAGTTTTTTCTCGTATTTGTCTAATTTTAAAAAATAGCTCTCCTCTTTGACTTTAACTGCCTGCCTTCCGCACTGCGGACATTTGCCTTCCATGAGGGATTTTTCGGTAAGAAAGGTTTCGCAGGGAGTGCAGTACCATCCTTCGTATTCAGACAGATATACGTCGCCGTTTTCCAATAATTTTTCGAAAGCAATCCTGACGGTTTTTATATGGTCGGCATCGGTAGTTCTGATAAACCTGTCATACGATATATTTAGTTCCGAAAAAAGCTCTTTAAATTTAATATGCACGGAATCGGCAAGACCTTTAGGGGTCACGCCTCTTAAATCGGCTTCTTTTTCTATTTTTAAGCCGTGTTCGTCGGTTCCAGTAAGGAAAAAAACCCTATAGCCGGAAAGCCTTTTAAATCTGGCGATGGAATCGGCTATTACCGTGGAATACGCATGCCCTATATGCGGCTTATCGTTTACGTAATAAATAGGGGTGGTAACGTAGAAATAGCCGTTAATTTTGCCGCTGCCGCAATTATTATTTCTCATAACCGTCTTCCGTAAAAGCGCCGGCCAAAGTTTCCCCGGCATCCGCCTCCGTTTCCGTCTCCTTTTTCTTCGCTATTTTAGTTTCCGCAAACGATTCTTCTTCGTTTCGGCCGCAGGGGGCATATTCATCTCCGCAGATATTCTCGCCCTGCATCGGGGGGTCGAAAGCGAGACAGCACAGAAGCCTGCCGCAATAGCCTACAAACTTGCTCGTATTCTGGCATTGCAGTTTGGTAATTTTAGAAGTTACTGCATTCATCTCGTTTACTATTGAATTGCAGCAGCAGACTCTTCCGCAAACGCCTATTCCGCCTAAAATTTTACATTCGTCGCGGATATTAATCTGGCGCATTTCTATTCTTAAATGAAACCTTGCGGCGAGAATTTTCACAAGCTCCCTAAAATCTACCCTCTCCTCGGCGCTGTAATAAAATACGAGTTTATTCTCCGAAGGCATATATTTAACTCTAAGCAGTTTCATTGCAAGTTTGAGTTCTTCGGCATTTTTCCTGCAGAAATCCAGGCCATCGTCTTCTATGCGATAATGTATATATTTTTCGCCGGTTTCAAAAGGGAAAAGTTTTCTTATTATCGAACAGGACGGCCGGGGGTTAGGGATATCGGCACCACTCTCAAAAAATTTGACTTCTCCCGAAACGGTTCCCAAATAAATAATTTTATTCTGCTCTACAAGCACCCTGTCGTTCACGAAAAGTTCGGGGATTTTCGTAACGCATACTAATGTGTAACCCATTTCAAGTATTTTTACTTCCGCCGTTCTCATTTTTTATTTTTTTTATATAATTTTTTTAAAGTTTACTCAATTTAACAAATATTTTTATTTTTATATGGACAAAAGCTCGGAAAAATAGGAATCGGATGCAATAGATTTGTTCAGATTATAGCTGTTAATTTTTTCTATATGCTCCACGGTCGATTCTATCATATGCACGATATCTTTTGAAGATAACGGCAAATCTAAAGCAAACTTCCTTATCTTGTCGGCAATATCTTCATTATATAATAATTTTTCATTTTTTAACATCTTATAAATATAAATATCCCTGAGGATGAATAAAATTAATTCAAAATCTTCTTTCTCCGCGGTATTAAATTTAACGGATATATCGTAAGGATTTCTGACGCATGCTTTATTTTTATATTCCGCAAATAATTCTTTAAAAATTATATCTATTAAAAAATCTCTCTTCTCCAAATATTTACCCTCGACAAGCCCGCGAAAAGCAGAATAACTGCCTCTCGAAAGTTTAGAATAAAATTTTAGCGTTTCGCCGGAGAGAACGGGAAATTCCGATTTAAAAACTTCCGATAAATCTTCGTCCGGAATGGGGCTGAACCCCAGCAAGAGGCATCTCGATACTACGGTCGGCAAAAGCATGCCGGTGTTGGATGCCGTAAGAATGAATACAGTTTTTCCCAGCGGTTCTTCAAGCATTTTTAATAATGCGTTTGCGGCCGAAGCGTTCATAGAAGAGGCTTCGTCGATAATAATAAATCTGTATCCGGGATAAGCGGGGGTCAAACTGAGAAATGAATCTATTTTATGAATGCTTTCTATTTTAACGGCGCTTCCCGAAGGCTCTACAATCAAAAGACTGCGGCTCGAACCGTTTAAAAAACTTTGGCAGGAAGGACATTTCCCGCAAAAATTCAGCGAGGGGGAACCGCCCCCTTCACCGGCAAAAGTTCTGTAATCCCCGCATAAAACCGAAGCCGCAAATGCGGCTGCCGTAAATCTTTTTCCGATGTTTTTCTGTCCGTAAAATAAAAGTCCCGAAGGCATTCTGCCGCTAAAGAACAAACCCTTTAAAAACTCTATCTGCTTTTTATGTCCTGCAATATTTGAAATATCGTAATTTTTATAATCCGAATCCATAAATTAATCCGTAAAATTAATCTTTTTTTCTAAAATTTTCAAAATATCCGCTTCAATCTTATCCGCCGTATTTTCGGGCGGCGCGGAAGCATCTATGACTTTAATCCGTTCGCGGTATTTTTCCGAAAGCCGCAGATAATTATTCCTAACGGAATTAAAAAAACCTGGAGGGCGGGAATCGAAACCGTCGATTTTAGAAATCCTGCCGTTTAATCTCCTTAAAGCCGTTTCAGGCTCTAAATCGAATAAATAAGTTCTGTCTATAGAAAATTTTTTCTGCTCGAGAATAAATTCATTTAAACCGAGTATAAACTCTTTTAATTTTTTATTTTCGTCCGTGTCACTTAATCCGGCAGCCTGATAGGCATAAGTAGAATCGATAAATCTGTCGCAGATTATAACGTCGAAACGGTTTAATTCGGCCTTGATTTTATCGATATGGACGGTTCTGTCGGCGGAAAATAGAAACAGCGAGGCCAGAACGTCTTCCGCCCCGGGGGAGCCTGAGCATAAAATTTCGCTCCTTATGAATTTTCCGAGCGGCGTTTCGGTAGGTTCTTTTATAGGCATTACTTTGTATCCGTCTTTCTCTAAACGCGCGTTTATAATTCTGGAAACGGTAGTCTTGCCTGAACCGTCTATTCCTTCAAGAGTTATAAAAATACCCATATCTTATTATTTAATGTTTATTATTGCATATTTAAAAAAATAAATTTCGTTTTATTGTTTTTATTTTACCATAACTGCCGCAAAAGTTGTTAAGAAACCTGCAAATCCAGCCGGCAGTAAGTAAATAAATAAATCAGATACCTTTTAAAAAAAAGTTGTTATATAATATACGGCTATATGAATATAGATTTATTCAATTATAAATTCGACGAAAAGCGGATTGCGAAATATCCCATGACCGACAGGGGCGAGGCAAAACTGCTTGCGGTGGACGTCCGGAATTTCAAAATGGAACATAAAAAATTTTATGAAATAACCGAATTTATAAATAAAGGCGACGTCGTAGCCGTCAACAACTCTTACGTAAAAAAAGCCAGAATATTCGGACAAAGGGCTTCCGGCGGCAAAGTAGAAATATTCATAACCGAATTTCCTATGAAAATATCCTTTCCTTTAAAGCTTAAAGCCATCCTGAAATCGCACAAAACAGTCAGGGAGGGCGAGAAAATCGCCTTAAGCGGACAACCTGATATTCAAAACCCGCAGGCGGTTTTTAAAACCATAGAGGCGGTTAAAAACTTCGGGGGCGGAAATTACGAAATATTAATAAAAACTGATGAGGATTACAATTATATTTTCGGAAAATGCGCTTTAATTCCGCTTCCTCCGTATATAAAACGGGCGCCTGAAGAAACAGACGATTTATATTACCAGACGGTTTACGCCGACGGTTCGGCAGGATTTTCAGTAGCCGCCCCTACCGCAGGCCTGCACTTTAACGATAAGATTATAAGCAGGATAAAAGAAAAGGGCGGCATTTTCACCGCAGTTTCTTTAAATATAGGGCTTGGTACTTTTCTTCCCGTAAGAACCGCCGACATAAGAGAGCATAACATACATAAAGAAACTTATTCTATTTCCGAAGAAACGGCGGATGCTATAAATAACGCCGTAAAATCGGGCAACAAAATAATATTGACCGGAACTTCTACCGTCAGATGTTTAGAATCTTCAAACGGGTCGGATGTCGGCGGCGCAGAAATTTTTCCCGGCGAAAATCTCGAAACCTCGCTGTATATTTATCCGGGCTACAAATTTAAAATAACGAAAAATCTCATTACGAATTTTCATCAGCCGAAATCGTCTCTTTATATTATGATTTGCGCTCTTATAGGTATAGACAAAACCAGAGCGGTTTATGAAGAAGCGATAAATAAAGGCTACTCGCTTTTCAGCTACGGCGACGCAATGTATTTGTATAATATATAATATATATAATAATGAATATATGACTTTTAAAATAATAAATAAAGACGCACACACCGCCGCAAGAACAGGTTTGCTCGAAACTAAAAACGGAATCATAGAAACGCCAGTTTTTATGCCAGTGGGAACTATAGGCACCGTAAAATCCCTGTCGCCTTTCGAAATATACAACGAAGGCTTCAAAATTATGCTCTCTAACACATATCATCTTTTTTTGAGGCCCGGGACCGACGTAATCGAAAAATTCGGTTCCCTGAGAAACTTTACCGGATACAAAGGTTCTATTTTAACCGATTCGGGCGGGTTTCAAATTTTCAGCCTTGCAAAATTCGCAAAAATCAAAGACGAAGGCGTAGAATTTATGTCCCATATAGA
>JAJYYS010000114.1 GCA_021800745.1 bacterium | reverse complement strand
GTCGGCATTGCGACGTTAACTATGCTGACGTCCAAAGCGGACATAGTCGCGCCGACAAGAACCGTCGTGAGTATGAACCACTTCCAGTTGGGATGAGACTCGAAGTAGGGATGAGGAAATCCAGATTTTTTTTCCAATTTAATACCCCCCGTTTTATTCTGATTTTATATTTTTACCGGGCGTTTCCCTCAACTTTATCCCAAGTTCTTTAAGCTGAACGTCTTTTACGAAGGAAGGTGCATCCGATAGCGGACAGTATGCTTTTTGAGTTTTAGGAAAAGCTATTACGTCCCTGATAGAGTTTTCATTTCTTAACAACATTAATATTCTATCCACGCCGAAGGCTATACCGCCGTGGGGAGGCGCTCCGAAACTGAGTGCATCTAAAAGAAATCCGAATTTAAGTTTTGCGTCTTCCGGAGATATAGAGAGAATTTCAAAAATTTTACCCTGCAGTTTAGTGTCATGGATTCTGATACTGCCGCCGCCTATTTCTTCTCCGTTAAGCACGAGGTCGTAACTGTCGGATTTAACGGAAAGAGGGTCATTTTCGAGCCTGACCAAATCTTTTTTTGCTGGAGAAGTAAACGGGTGATGAACGGCAACGATTTTTTTTTCTTCTTCGGAGTATTCAAATAAAGGAAAATTAACGACCCATAAAATATCGAGTCTGCCTTCCTGTATAAGATTGTATTTTTTAGCAAGGTGAAGCCTTAATCTTCCGAGAACGTTTTCAGCGATTTTTTTTGAATCCGACTGGTAGAAAATGATATCGCCGTTTTTAGCCGCAAGCCTTGAAACAGCTTTATTTCTTTCATCGTCGGATATAAATTTTGAAATTCCGCCTTCGAGGATGCCGTTTTCTCCCACTTTAGTCCATGCAAGACCTTTTGCTCCGAAATCTTTAACCGTATTTAAAAGTTCGTCGATGTCTTTTCTCGAAAGCAGATTAGAACCGTCGGGCAGACAGACGGCTTTGACTGCGCCGCCTTTTTGGATATTATCTTTAAATACATTTAACTGTGAGCCTGCAAAAATATCGGTTAAATTATTGATAATCAGTCCAAATCTTGTATCGGGTTTATCGCTGCCGTATTTATCCATTGCTTCGTCGTAGTCCAATACCTTAAAAGGTCTTTCTAATTCTATGCCTAAGAGTTTATTAAATAAAGAAGCAAACAATTCTTCCGTAACCGAAATAACGTCTTCGGTTTCTACAAAAGACATTTCCATATCGAGCTGGGTAAATTCAGGCTGTCTGTCCGCCCTTAAATCTTCATCCCTGAAACACCTTACTATCTGATAGTATCTTTCAAATCCGCTCACCATAAGAATTTGTTTGAATAGTTGGGGAGATTGCGGAAGAGCAAAGAAGTGACCGTGGTTAAGCCTGGAAGGAACCAAAAAGTCTCTCGAACCCTCGGGCGTGCTTTTTGTTAAAAAAGGCGTTTCTATATCGAAAAAACCTTTAAAGTTTAAAAACTCCCTTATAAGATGGGTAAATTTAGATCTGAATATAAGGTTATCCTTTAATCTTTTGCTTCTTAAATCTAAATATCTGTATTTCAGCCTGGTAAATTCGTTAACCTCGCTTTCTTCGTCAATCTGGAACGGCAAGGTTTCGCAGGCGTTAAGAATCTGGACTGATTTTGAAATAAGTTCTATCCCCCCGGTTTTTAAAGCCGGGTTTGCCGTCCCCTCCGGTCTTTTTCTTACCGTTCCCGTAATGGAAACTACATATTCGTTTTTTAATTTTTTAGCGACAGTAAAAGATTCTTTATCGATGTTTTCGTCAAAAACTATCTGCAGTATGCCTGAATAATCCCTTAAATCAATGAATATCAATCCTCCGTGGTCGCGGTAATGCATTACCCAGCCTTTGAATGTAAACTCTTTACCGGTATCGGATTCGCTAACCCCTTCGCATAATGTTCGCATTTTTATAATGTTTCCCAAAATTTTTAAAATGGTTGGATTTTTTGTTCAATTTTAAAGTTTATAATTTTAGCACTGCTTATGTCAATAAAAATTTATCTATCTCTTTCTCCATACGATAATTTTCATATAAAAAATCGATATGATTCCTAGCCGGAATATCGCTAATGACAGAGCTGGTTAATTTTTTATGCAATTCTATAATGCATTTATCTTTTATAATTAAATCATATTTAGAATATATAATATTGAAAGGAATTTTTCCGCGGTTAATAATATTTAAATCGTCCCCGCAATGCCCGCTGTAATATTTAGAATACTTGAAATCATTTATTACGACCTGCCGGGGGGTTCTTTTTATATCCGTTAAAGCGCCGTTTAAAACATTTTTTTCTTTTGACGCAAGTGCGTCTCTTAAAAAAAGCATAATCGTTCTGTCAAAAGACTTCTCGAGACTTTTTATAAAACTATCGCTTATATGAGTATTATGGCATCCGGCGATAAGCATAGCTTTTTCAACATTATAAAGGAATAGGGACGCATATTTAATGCAGACCTGCGCCCCCATAGAATGTCCTATTAAAATATAATTTTTGCCTTCTCCAAAAAACTTAGACGAAAGAGCGTTTATAGTTTCCGCATAATAAGTTATGCCGTCCTCATCTTTCACTGAGAAACCGTAATTTAATGTGTCTTCGCCGGCATACGCGGCAGACCTGAAATGAAAAGGAAGATCGAAAACCAGTATATTGAAAATTCCGCCGTATTTTTTCTTTATATAATCAAAAACCCAGAGCATCGAAAGATGGTTTCCTCCGGCGCCGTGAATTATGATGATCGTTTTAGCTTTCTCAGGTGTCGAAGACCTGTGAAGTATGTAAAAGATTTCGATGTCGTTTAGTTCAATATAAGGCATAGATACGGATAATTATTATAGTTTTCAACAGCGCGGGTTCAAAAAATTAGCGAAATATGATATATTAAAAAATAAAAAAATCTTTAAATCTAAGTAATAAAAATTATTATTATTTTGATTATAACACAGTAAATAATGACATTCTTAAAAAAAGCAATATATTATTATTACAGGAACAGACTTAAAAAGGAAGTATTAAGAAATAAAATTCCCGGCCATATAGGTATAATACTCGACGGAAACAGAAGATACGCAAAAAAATGCGGGTTCGAAGATACATTTAAGGGGCACAAAAAAGGAGCGGATAAGTTATATAAAGTTTTATCCTGGTGCATAGAATTAAACGTCAGGGTAGTTACGGTCTGGGCATTCTCCACCGACAATTTTAAAAGAAACAAGTCGGAAGTAGAAGGTTTATTCGAAATTATAAAATCTCAGCTTGAATTTTATATAAATTCGAAATTTATTAATGAAAACAAAATAAGGGTTTCCGTTATAGGCAAAAGAGAACTTCTGCCGGAAAGTTTATTAAACGTTATAGACAGGCTTGAAGATAAAACGAAAGATTATTCTAATTTAAGACTTTATATCGCCTTAGGATATGGAGGCAGACAGGAAATATGCGATGCCATAATAAATTTTATTTCCGATAATATTTATATAAAAAGCAAATTAAATCCTGCCTATGAAAGCGGCGAGGATAATCTGCCTCAGTGTCCCTCCGGTTTCACGGACGGTTACGATTATCTGTCTAATATTATTACGGTAGAAAACATATCTAAATATCTTTATGCGAAAGGCTCTCCGGATCCGGACCTGATTATCAGGACGAGCGGCGAAATAAGGCTGTCCGGATTTCTTTTGTGGCAGAGCGCCTACTCCGAGTTTTATTTTTGCGATGCATACTGGCCGGAGTTCAGGGAAATAGATTTTTTGAGGGCTATAAGAAGCTACCAGTCCCGCCGAATCAGGTCGGGAAAATAATAATAATTTCGTATTTTTAGATTCAGGAGGCTATGTTTTGGCTTTTAACAAAAAGCAGAAAAAGACTATTGCGGCAATGAGTTCCGTACTGGGACTAAGGATGCTTGCCGTGTTTCTTGTTCTGCCGGTTTTTGTCCTTTTTGCCGAAAAGTTTTCGTCAAATTTTATCTTAATCGGAATCGCATTCGGCATTTATGGACTGTCGAGGGCGGTTTTTCAGATTCCTTTCGGCTATCTTTCTGATAAAATCGGTAGAAAAAACGTTCTGTTTTTTGGCATGCTGTTTTTTGGCATGCTAACTTTTATAATAGGGTTTTCTTCCAATATTTACGAACTTATTTCTTTAAGGTTTCTTCAGGGGGTCGCCGCCGAAAGCTCCGTGGCGTTCGCATTGGTTTCCGATACCGTTTCCGAAAGCGACAGGACAAAAGCTATGGCATTTCTCGGTATTCCCATAGGCTTAAGTTTTGTCGTCGGCATCGTTGCCGGACCGCTTCTGTCTTATTATTTCGGCTATCCGTTTTTATTTTACGTTTCCGGGATTCTCGGGATAATTTCTGCCGTATTAATTCTTGTCTGGGTAGAAGAGCCTAAAAGCAAAGAAATGCTGAAAGAAATAGAAGTTTCTTTTAAAGACGCCGTTGCCGTTCTAAAAAATAAAACTCTGGCAAATCTTTCTATCCAGGGTTTTCTGTTGTCTTTTTTTATGACGGTTTTCTTTTTCGGCATGCCGTTAATAGTTAAAAACGAACTGGGAACCGGGTATTATTACAAGGTTTTAATACCTATGGTTGTTTTTTCGCTTTTTGCTATGATGAAGGCTTCAAAAAAAGCCGATATGGGATATGAAGTGCATCTTTTAAAGCTAAGTTTTGTATTAATGGGCATTTCAAGCATTTTTATGTTTTCTCATGCAGGCGGTTATGCCCTGCCTGTTATCATTCTGGGAGGAATACTTTTTTTTACCGGTTTTTCCATTACGGAGCCTATAATGCCTTCTTTGGTAGCTTCCTCGTCGGATAAATCTTTTGTAGGAACTTCAATGGGGGTTTACAATACCCTTCAATTTTCGGGAAGCTTTTTCGGAGGAAGCATAGCCGGCTTGCTTTATCATAGTTATTACGGTTTTATACCGTTGATTCTAATTGCATCTACCGTAATTTGCTATATATTGATAATGAGGGTTAAGAAATGAAAGAACTGAATAAAACGGATTTTAATAAACTGAAATCCAAAGTTAAAGGCAGACCTTTATATTTCTGCAAGTGCGGTTTATCTAAAAGACTGCCTTACTGCGACGGCAGGCACGGCTGCGATGAGCCGGCAAATGAAAACAAAAACGGCGGAGGGGAAAGCGGCACTGCCGCTCAATCCGGCG
>JAJYYS010000007.1 GCA_021800745.1 bacterium | reverse complement strand
TCGACAAATATGCTACTACGGCTATTCCTATGAAAGAAGCGAGTCCCGACCAAAAAATTACGTGAAAGCTGACGCCGGTAGGACTCTGTGCGCCCCCTTTCATTCTGTTTACGTATTCTTTAAACCACATTTTATATCCTCTATTTTAATAAAGATAATTGAAATTTTTTAATTTTTAATTTAATTTATCTTTTTCCTATCCATTTTACTACGTCCGTCGTAGATATAATTCCGACAAGCCTACCGTCTTTATCTACGACCGGCATTCTCTTTATCCTTTTTTCGTTAAATATTTCCGACGCTTTTTTTATACTTGTATCTACGGTTACGGTTATAGCCGGAGAAGACATTATGTCTTTAATATTTTTGCCGCTTATAGCTCTATGCAGATTCGGGGTAGGTTCGCCGATAAGATGCCTGACTAAATCCTTAACGGTATGTTTTTTGACAACCCCTACCGAGGCTAAAATATCAGCGTCCGAAACAAACCCGATAACTAAATTTTTATCGTTAACTACCGGCGCGCACGTCACCCCGCCCTTCGCGAGCAAATCCGTAGCCGAATGTATATCGGAATCCCCTGATATGGAAATATATTTTTTAGACATCACCTCTCCCACCGTAACGGTATGAACCCTATCCAATGCGCTGTTAAAGGCATCCCTGTATATCTTCATAAAATCGCCTACCGATATGTCTACAAAGGTTTTATGCTCTTCGAAGGCTTTCCTGATATCCTCGTCGGTGATTTCGACGCAATTTTTGTTCTTCTCTTTTCCGTTTTCCATAATGGTAATAGTAATTTTAAATTTGATTAATTAAAATTTTAATTAAATTATAACATACGGCGCAGTAAAATTACGTGATTTTTATCACATTATAAATCTTCATACCCCGGCTGTTCAAGCAAAATCTTTTCACCGGAAATATCCTTCAAGTTTTTTGCCTTATACATCCTAACCGCCCCGAAACTGCATATATCTTTGCATAAATTACAGCCGGTGCATAAAAACGGTTCAAGCAATATTTTCTTTTCTTTGAACATTAAAGCTCCGGTAGGGCATAATTCCCAGCAGTTTGAGCAAAAGATGCAGTTTCCGTTTAATCTGGGCAGCCTGACGTTCAGCAGGGGTAACAGCTCTTCGTTATATTTCAAAAACCTGTATATTTTTTTCTGTCTTTCTATGAGCAATTTATTTATTTTTTTCCCGCCTTTATCTCCGGCATCGATATATTCCGAATAAAGCTCGGACAGCGGCAAATCTTCTATGGAAATATCTTCTATTACTTTTTTGGCGTTATTTTTAATGCCTCTAATCGAATTTTTAAAAAAATCTCTTCTGTTCAGCATTTCGACTTCCTGATTGCATCTCCCGCCATTAACGGATTCGCCGTCTATGTTCTCGTTAATTTTTACGGGTTCGACAAAGTCGTCCGCGGTTTGTTCTTTCGAAAATAGGTCATAGTCGAAATCGTTAATATTGATTTGCGCAAAAGCATTTTCCGCATTCAAAAACTTCTTTATTTCGTTAACCCTTTTTAATTTTTTATTATAAAAATATTTTAGCTTGCATGATTTGCAGTCTTCGGTTATAAAAAATATTTTACTTCCTTGTTTTATAAGAGATATAATGTCTATATCTTCAATCCCGTAAAGGCATTCTATCTTATTAACGGCTTTTTTATTTTCTGTTTTTGCGCAAAAATAATAAATACTACCTGCGGACGCCCGCCCGCCGCCCTGCTCGACTGAAATATTATTTTTAACGTAAAAAACCGAATTAGGGCAGATATAAAGACAGGCGTTGCAATTAGAACAGTTTTCCAGAATCTTTATATCGTCGTCGGTTATTTTTATCGATAAATCGGGGCATCTGTCTATGCATTCATAACAGCCCGCCATAGGAGTTTTAAGCCTGACGCAAAAATCGGGATTAATGAAAACCCCGCTTCCGCCGCCGTTATTTAACAGTTTTTCAATCAAACCGAATATATTCATTGTTTGCCGTTCTTAATATATTTAAAATTTCTAATATCTCTTTTTCGGTTTTTGCATTATTAACCATACACCTTAACCCTTTTGATCCCTTAAATCCTTTTAAAAAGTTATAAAGATGCGGCCTTATAAGATTATGCCCTCTTTCCCTGCCGTAAAACAAACTTACTTCTTCCATCAGCTCTGCTATTATGTCTATTTTTTGATTTATATCGAGATGCTTACGATTGGCATTAAGATAATCGCCGAATACCCAAGGCTTGCCTATGGCCCCTCTTGCAAACATAATTCCGTCAACTCCGGTATAATCTTTTATGGTTACCGCATCGTCAACCGTAAAAATATCGCCGCTTGCATATACCGGAATGGCAATTTCTTCTTTAAGTTTTTTGGTTAAAGAATGGTCTGCCGCCCCTCCAAACATAAGCGACCTAGTCCTTGGGTGAAAAAATACCGCATCTACGCCGGATGACTCGGCAATTCTACCTACTTCCAGAAAATTAACCGAATTTTCGTCAAACCCGCTTCTGATTTTTATCGTAAAGACAGAATCTTTTAATGCGTTCCTGACGGATTCGACTATCAGGGAAAATCCTTTTATGTCTTTCAATATCGCGCTGCCTGCGCCTGTTTTCACGACTTTTTTAACTGGACAGCCCATATTCACGTCTATAACTTTAAATCCTTTATCTGCCGCTTTTTTAGCCGCTTGGGCCAGAATATCGCCGTCGCTTCCGAAAAGCTGAATTCCTGTTTTATCGATACCGCTTCCAGTTTCCAGCAGTTCCAGCGTTCCCCTGTCATTATGCAAAAAACCTGCCGCGCTTACCATCTCGGTAAAAGAAAAATCTGCGCCGCATTTAAGAGCTATTTTTCTGAAGGGATACCCCGTTATTCCCGCCATAGGAGCAAGAATACACTGCCCTAAATTAATCTTGTCCATTAAATGTCTTAATAATATTATCTTCTATAAAATCGGCGATTTTTTCGGGATCATTTATATTTAATTGGGGAACTTCTAAATCTTTTACGAATCCGTCGGCGCATACGAGAATAAGATTAGGATCGTTTGTAAATTTTGGCTCTAAACCCCCCTCTATATCTTTTCTTAACAGTTCTATTTTTTTCACCTTTAGGTCTTTAAACCCTTCGATTATAACAATATCCGAACCGCTAAAATATTTAGATATTACGGCGGCTGTTTCCGTATCGAAAGACGAATCGATATCGCTGAAAAAAGCCGCCTTACCGTTCGAAATCAGCATAGTGGAAAATGCTCCCGCATTTTTGTGCCTCCATGAATCCTTTCCGGGAATATCCGCTTCAAAATCATGGTCGGTATGCTTAACGGAAGAAACCCTATAACCTTTATCAGACAGTATTTTTATAACCTTAACGATTAAAGTAGTTTTACCGGTGCCTGACCTGGCTATAAAAGAAACGGTTTTAGGCGTTTTGTCGTTTTTATGCATAATTTTTATATAAAATTTCTTAAAGTATATAATATAATTAATTATAACAAAATTTGAAATAAAACCAATCTTAAATAAAGTTCATAAATTATGGATGTTCACGGTTTATCGTCTGTCGAAGTTGAAAAATTAATCGAGCAATACGGGCTAAACGCTATAAAAGAACAAAAAAGGCACCCGTTTATTATTTTCCTTTCCAAATTCTGGAATCCGGTTGCGTGGATGCTGGAATTTACTTTTATTATAGAATTAATACTTGGAAAAAACATAGAAGCATATATTATTATAGGATTAATTTTCTTTAATGCCGCAATATCTTTCAAACAGGAAAATAAAGCCGAAAAAGCTCTCGAACTGTTAAAGAAACAGCTTAAAATTATATCCAGAGTTTTAAGGGACGGCAAATGGATCAAACTGTCCGCCGAAGAATTAGTTCCCGGAGACGTAATTCATATAAGAATGGGCGATCTGGTTCCGGCAGATACCGAAATCATTTCCGGAAGCGTATTAGTGGACCAGTCCGCGTTAACGGGAGAATCCCAGCCGGTGGACAGAAATGAAGGCGGCTCGGTATATTCCGGTTCGGTAATAAAAAGAGGGGAGGCAACTTGTAAAGTTACGGCAACAGGGGCGGCAAGCTATTTCGGAAAAACCGCGGAATTAATAAAATCGGCAAAAACTAAGGGGCATATCGAAGAATTAATTCTCAAAATAGTTCGTTATTTCATTATGATAGACGGCATCCTCGTAGCATTAATACTTGCATATGCCTTAATACAAAAAATGAATTTTGTTGAAATGCTGCCCTTCGCATTAATTCTTTTAGTGGCTTCGATACCGGTGGCGCTTCCGGTTACGTTTACGCTTGCTACGGCATTGGCTTCTATGCGGCTTGCAAATAAAGGCATTCTAGTGACGCATCTATCCGCCATAGAAGATATTGCTTCTATGTCGGAATTATGTTCGGATAAAACGGGAACGTTAACCGAAAATGTCCTTGCGCTTACAGCTTTTAAATCATTCAAACCGTTCGGCGTAGAGGAATTATTTGCATATGCAACTGCGGCTTCGGACGAATCCACGCAAGACCCGATAGATTTGTCTATAATTTCATATGTTAATTCAAATAAAATACAACTGCCCGAAATCGGAAAAGTAGTCAAGTTTATTCCGTTTGACACCCAAACAAAAAGGGCGGAAGCGATAATCGAAAAATTAGGCGGGGATGAAAAAATACAAATGAGCGTAATTAAAGGCTCTCCTATAGTAATATCTAAAAATTTAGATGAAACGGATGCCGTAAAAGTTTCTGAAGAATCGGAAAAATTTGAAGCTGCGAGCTACAGAGTTATCGCCGTAATGACAGAAGACAATAAAACGGGGAAATTTATCCCGGTAGGTATTTTAGGGTTATCCGACCCGCCGAGGAAAGATTCCAAAAAATTGCTCGACGAACTTAAAAATTTAGGCATAAGGGTGAGAATGGTAACCGGTGATACCGAACTAACAGCAAAAACCATGGCGGGTTTAATCGGCCTCGGAGAAACCGTATGCACCCGCGAGAATTTTAAAAATCCTTCCAAATGCGACGTTTTCGCCGGAGTTTTTCCCGAAGACAAGTTTCATCTCGTGCAGGGACTTCAAAAACTAAAAAAAATTACGGGGATGACCGGGGACGGGGTCAACGACGCTCCTGCGCTTAAGCAGGCGGAAGTCGGAATAGCGGTAGCTAATGCTACCGATGTTGCAAAAGCTGCCGCAAGCTTAATATTAACCGAGCCGGGGTTGTCTAATATAGTAGATGCCGTAAAATACGGCAGGATAGTTTATAGAAGAATGCTCACATATACGCTAAACAAGATTTCTAAAACTTTTCAAGTAGCCCTTTTCCTTAGCTTGGGCTTAATTTTTTTCGGCAAATTCGTTACCACTCCTAAGTTAATTCTTATATTAATTTTTGCAAACGATTTTGTTACTATGTCTATTGCGCAAGACAATGCCGTATATTCGAATAAACCCGATAAATGGAATATTAAGCTTATAGTTTCCGCTTCCCTTTTAATTGCGGGAGCTTGGCTTATTTATTCTTTCATCGTATATTACATAGGCTATTACGTTATTAACTTAACTTTGCCGCAGGTTCAGACGCTTGCGTTTCTGTCTTTAGTATTCAGCGCGCAGGCTACCGTTTATTTGGTAAGAGAGCAAAGGCATTTTTATAAATCTAAGCCGGGTAATTATTTAATGTTTGCGAGCGCTTTGGATTTAATAATAATTATCTTAATGGCGTATTTTGGAATACTAATGCAAAGGATTCCCTTTGCCGACATAGCGGTTCTGTTTATCTGCACTTTTATTTATATGGTACTGCTGGATTTTATAAAAGCGCCCGTAATGAAAAAGTTGGTTTAAGAAAAAATTAATCCGTCCCAATTTTCAAAATTTTAAAGTTAAAGCATAATTCAAATACTTTATAAATTCTTCCTTGGTCGGAGCGGTTTTAACTCCTATATTAAAAACTTTCCTTTTCTTTTCGTACCATTTGCAGAAATTTTCTTCCGAAATATCTTTTACTTCCATTAATAACTCTTCCATTAAAATATTCAAAGTTTTTTCGGACGCATTTTGTCCGTCGATATTTATATGCATATTTTTTTACCGCCAGTTAGTCCTCGAAAACTCCGGGAGATCCTCGAAATCTCCTCTTACGGCATACCCTTCGTTTATGTTGTATATCTCAAATTCGCTGTCAATAACGAAAGAATATATATTCCCGTTTAAAAATTCGTCTTTATATTTAAAGCATTTTAAACCCTGTCTTATAATAGCCGACAATATGCCGCTGCCTGCAATGTCCCCCAATAAAATTGCCCCGACTAACACTTCTCCGTCATAAACAAGTTTTCTATAAATATTTTCGTCTTGAAAAATATATACTTTTTGAGATTCGTTTGCCGGATTCGTCAAACCGATAGTTACTATAGGCAGTCCGTAAATTTCGACGGAATTTAAACCCATTCCGCCGGGGTATTCCCTGTAAACGCCTGCCATATTAGTTCCCGCAACACGCCCTTCTTCGCATGCCAGGGGCACTATCGCAATAATATTAGGACGCTTGTTTAATATATCGTAAATTACTACGGCATCTCCTCCAGCATAGACGTCTTTGACGCTCGTCATCATAGTTTTATCGACTATAATACCCCTGTCTATTTTTATTCCGCTGCCTTCGAGAAAACCGACGTTAGGTCTTACGCCCACGCCAACTACGACTATGTCGGCGATAAGCGTTTTTCCGCTTTTCAATATCACGCTTGTCGGATTACCCGATTCGTCGAGATTAATTTTAGTAACCGTTTCGCCCGTAGCCGTATCTATGCCGTTTTCATTTAACCTTTTGGAAGTTATATTCCCGGAAATTTCGTCAAGGGCAAGACCCAAAACCCGCGGCAGAAGTTCAACGATGGTAACATGCAGTCCTAACGCCCTTAATCCTTCGGAAGCCTTTAGCCCTATCAGTCCGCCCCCTACAACTATGGCTTCTTTGTTCTTTGCAAATTTAGCGGCTTTTTCCATCTTTTTAGCATCGTCAAATTTTGTAAACGTCCCCATCATTGGAGAGTCGAGATTAAACCCTTCGGTAGGAGGTACGAAAGGGGTTCCGCCGGGTCCGATAAACAGTTTGTCGTAATCCAATTCAATCCCGTCTTCGAGAACGACTTTCTTTGATACCGTATCGACGGAAACGACCTTTTTGCCGAGAATAACTTTAAAATTATTCTTTTCATAGTAATCGTCTTCTTTATACCATATGGTTTCATCCGTAGTTTTTCCTTCAAGATAATATGATATTAAAGGTCTTGCATAAGCCCTGTAGTTTTCATCCGATATAATAACCACGTCTCCGGACTTGTCGAAACGCCTTATTGCATCTGCGCAGGACAAGCCCGCGTATGAATTTCCGATAATAACGTATTTCATAATCTAATCCCCTTTTTTATCGCTTTGCAACGGATTTTATATACGGACCGTAAATTTTTTTAGCAACCATAAGCCTTCTTTCATATGAATAGTTCTTAATGCCTATTCTTTTCAGCGCTCCTTTTTTACATGCCTCCACGCATTTCGGAGTGTTTTCGTCTATACAGCCGTCGCACTTTGACGCGAAATGACCTTTGCCTATTCTTTCGATGGCGCCGAAAGGACAGGACATAACGCACATCCAACATCCTACGCATTTTTTATAATTTGTTACCGTCCAGCCGGATTCCATATCTTTATATCTCGCCCCCGGCATACACGCATCTACGCATGGAGCTTCTTCGCAGTTATGGCATATAACCGGAAAAAATTTGCCGGATTTTTTCTTTATGTTAATCCTTGCCCCTGTATATTTCGACCCGTATTTTTTGCCCATATGCGTTTCGCATGCCTTGACGCAGGCCGCAAATCCTTCGGTTTCGCAGCCGTCGCACTTGGAAGGATAAAGCATTATTTCTATCTGATTTTTCTTTAAATCTTCTTTTAAATTAGTAAGCTTATTTTCATGCATAACAGCCTCTTGTTTATTTATTGTTTTATTCGCAGCATCCCCAAAGGGTCCGGCAAAAGATTTAAAATTTTATCTCCCATAAAATTTAATTCGTTATCGCGATACATTATGGAGTCTTTTTTAAAATATTCGAAAGATTTTTTAAGGTAAATAAAATTGCCTGTTTTGGCATAAACCCACCAGAAATATAATGCATTGGCAAGTATGCCGTAAGGTTTATCCGCAGGATTTTTTAAATCAAAAAATCTATTCGCCTTTCTTATTTTAACACTTTTTGACCCGCCTTCATTAGATATTTTTTCGTTGCTGCCGCATTTTTCTAAATCTTTTTTCGAATTTATGTTTATAAAGGATTCCGCTTTTAAATCGGGATTATTTTTCACCATATCGAAAATATTATAATAATAAACGGAAGACAGAAACCGTGAAATATTTACCGAATCTGTAAATAAAAAGTGTTCTTTCAAATTTAAAGCGTAATGATTAAGAATCTCTAAAATATGCGCCGTCTCTTTTGTTTTATAGCATGCCAGAAGAGGTTCCACGGTAGAATCAGGCCACATTGGGATGACGGCGTCAACTTTTTCCGCTCCCAATTTTTTTATCAGCTCGCTTGCCGCGTCAAAATTAAAAAAAGGAGCGTCGCACTCCATAACAAGCGTCAATTTCCCTTTTAATATTTTAATAGAACTGTAAATTCCTTTTAAAGGGCCTTTGAAACCGCAATATTTATCATCTGCGATTATTTCCGGAATTAAACTTCTTTTTCCGGCTTCCGCTCTTTTTTTTGCAACGTTTTTAGCTTCGGCAAGGCAGTCTTTTATCTTATCTTCTCCCCTGACGCAGATTACGATATCGCCGCTTATTTCCGTTGCGGCGTCGATAGCCCTTTCTAAAAAGGATTTTCCGTTAAAATTAAAAAAGGGCTTATCCTCCCCGAATCTATTAGACTCTCCGCCTGCAAGTATGATACAGCTTATCGCATTCATTATTATTTTAAGTCCATTCTGATTTTTCCTCTCTGACCGTGTCCTTCGCTTAGAGTAACCTCAAAATAGTTTAATGGATTAAACATTTCTTTATTTTTTAAATCCAATGCAAGCTCGCTTGCAAAATAAACCGTTAAGTCTTCTATGTTTAGAGAAGGGCTTTTTATTTTAAAAATATCGGTTTTAGGTATAATATAAAGCTTGCCGTTTATTTCTATCTTGTAATGCGAACCTTCTGTTGTAATCCTCTGGACGCTTTCGGGATAGTCCGCTATTAAAATTTTATCTTCAAACACGGAACATATTCTTTTTATCACGGCTTTTAAATTATATAAATGGACTATCCTCCTCTTATCGTCGAACTCCCCGTCAACCAGCACATCGACGTAATGAAAATGGGGGTGTATCCGAGAACAGTCCCCCCTTCCCGGTACTATATGCATGCATTCAAAAGTTAAATCCGCTTCTTTGCCTATAAGCTCTACTATCATAATAATGCTTAACCCCTAAATTTATTCGTAAAGAAAATTTTTAAGAACGCCGTTGGGCAAAAGTCTCAGGCCGCCGCACCTCTCGCCGGAAGATTCGCAAACATCGTTCACGTTCTTGCAAAGAGTGATTTTAGACCCCTTTATTTTAAAAAACTGCCTGTCGTTCGATTTGTCTTTCTTGAAATCTAAACCGCCTCTTTGTAAAATTTTATTGGGGTCAGCATAGTATTTTGAATAAAAAGGCTTAACCGTTTTATCGGACATTTCTATAAACTGTAAATCAAACCCGTTTTCCGCGCAGTAATCTACTATATTTTTCAAACATTTTTTGCTCGTGTTTAAATTTTTTAATAAAAGATTGTTTATTTCTACATTGTATCCGTTTCTTTTCAGCATATTAAGCCCCGAAATAACCTCTCCGAGTAAATTCTTGCCGGTTATATATTTATAAACATCCGGATCTAAAGTATCGAGACTGACCGATACTTTGTTTATTATATTAGGACTTAAATCTTTTATTCTTTTTTTAATGAGCGTGCCGTTGGTAGTAATAAAAAGTTCTACATCGGATATATGCTTGATTTTATATAAAAGATTTTTTAAATCTTCAAACAACAGGGGTTCCCCACCGGTAAATTTTACTTTTTTAAGACCGAATTCCTTTAATAAATATATGATATTTATTATGTCTCCTGTTTGGATAACGGAAGGCATTTTTTTGGAAACCCCTTCGTTATGGCAATAAAAACAGCGCTCGTTGCATCTGCTTATTAAGGATACTCTTAAGGACGGAATTTTAAATTCAAATTTTCCGCGGTTAAATTCATATTCTTTATCGTTAAACATTTTAAATAAATACGGTTTCATTGAAAACCTTTACTATTCGTTAAATTTCATAATCGTTTAAAGTAACCGATATAATGCTCCCCGCCTCTATGGCGGCCGCTTTCTCTTCCATAACAAAACTGCCGTCCGCCTGTATCATAGGACTTAAAGACCTTGCCGCGGAAGGAGGCTTGGGCACCGGTATTACCGATGCGGACAGAAAGCCGTCTTCTTTTGTTAATTTTACCTGAAAATATTTCCTCGTACCTTCTTCTTTGGAAACGCTATGTTTCAAAACCGCCTGAACCGAAGGGTATCTTTTATATATATTTTTGGCGTTCGTCATTTTCTGTATAGACGGTCTAACAAAAAGGTCGAAGGTTATCAGAACGGAATACGGCCAGCCGGCGAGCGCAAACATAGGCGTTCCTCCGTTTAAAACCCCGAATGAAGTCGGTTTTCCCGGGACGAGCTTGACTCCGTGAAACAATAATCTGCCGGTCTTTTCGATGGCCGAAGGAACCAAATCGTAAAAATTGGTAATCTCTTTATTTTCTAAAACCAGAAAGCTTGCTCCCGTCCCGCCCGTAGAAATTAACAGGTCGTATTTATTTGAAGCGTCCGCCGTTCTTAAAATTTCGACCAATTTTTCAAGTTTATCTTCGACTACTCCTATGACCTCGGGAATTCCTCCGGCATCTTTCACTAAAGATTTAAGCGCCGTCGTATTTATATCGTAAATTTTGTTAGCGCCCAGCTTACCCCCCGGTGCGGCCAATTCGTTTCCTCCGGATAATATTCCTATTACCGGCTTTTTATATACGGGCGCCAAATTTAAACCGATGCCCGATAAAGCTGCAATATCGCAGAACCTTATCCTATGTCCCTTTTGAAATAGTATTTCGCCTGCTTTTATGTCGTCTCCTACGGGCGATATATAAGAACCTTTTTCTATAGGTTTTTTATATACCATTTGTCCGCCGGAATATTCTTCGGTATTTTCTATTAATACTACGCTGTCGGCATTAGGCGGGATAGGCGCTCCGGTAGTTACGAAAGCGGCTTCTCCAGAGTTCAAAGGAGTAATTTCGTTTGAATAACCCGCGGTAATTTGGCTTTTAACTTTAAAGATTTCTATTTTTTTTTCGGAAAAGTCGGAAAACATTAAAGCAAACCCGTCCACGGCAGACCTGGCAAATGGAGGAACATTGCTACCGGGAATTATATCTTCCGATATAATTCTGCCTATGCCGTCCTCTACCGGTATTTTTTCCGAGGCGGTTATCTTTTTAATATTTGCTTCGGCAATATTTAATAAGCTCTCTGCTGTTTTATCGTGCATATTTTAATTTATGAATAATTTTTAGAAGTAGGGTTCTATCGGATACGTTTTAATGCCTGATTTTTTAATTAAACTCAAGGCTTTGTCTTCGTCTCCAAGTCCGACGAATATCGTTGCATGATACGGCGTAACGCTCGCCACATTCCTGCCTAAAATGTGAATATCCGCTTTCTTAAGAATTTCTTCCGCCTTATCGAAATCCCCGTTTATATATTCAACCCTGATAGGAGCGTTATAAACGGTTCCTGCGGCTAATATATCTGCCATAAACAAACCTCCGTATTTTTTTAAATTCAATATATTATAAAAATTAACCGACTTTAACCGGATTATCCGTATCGTTAGTCGAAGAAGTTCCCATCGGGGGATGCGGAGCAATAAAACCAAACAGATGCTCCGTTAATTTTCTGGCTGTTTTTTCCCTGTCGATTGTGGATATCCTGTTTATATTTCCGAACCAGAGCGCATCCGTCGAACATAACGTAACGCATGCAGGCAAAAGTCCTTCATCGACCCTGTGCTTGCAATAATCGCATTTTGTGACCTTTCCAGTTGCCTCGTTAAACTGTGGAGAGCCGAAAGGGCAGGCATGTATGCATGATTTACATCCTATGCACGTATTGGGGTCGTTAAAAACTATGCCGTCCGCCCTTTTTTGCATAGAACCGGTAGGGCAGGCTTTTACGCATGCCGCATCGTCGCAGTGAAAACAGTTCATCGGGAGATAAACCGTTTTTAACTGCCCTTTTTTAACGAAATAAGGTCCTACCTGTATAACCCTCATCCTTCTGGGTCCTACGGGAAGGTTATGCTCTTTTTTGCAGGACACTTCGCAGGACATACAGCCTATACACCTATCCGTATTTACCTTCATTGAATATTTTGGAGTGGATGATTTTAGAGTAACGCGGGATGCCCTTTCCTCTCCTAGATGAAATCTATCGAATCCGTATTCCGAAGACATATTCGCTCCTATTTTTTATAATTTTATTTTAATTAAATAAATCAATCGTTTTAATATCTGCGGACGTCGCATGAATCGGGCGTACATTCCACGGGCTCTTTAAAATTAACGAGCTTTTTCCATCCGATACTTAATTCGTGATATTCTTTCCAGTGGTCCTTCCATTTTCCGACGATTACGTTTTTATCTTGATGTTTCGGGTCCCAAACCTCCGGAAATTTTTTCTGTAAAAATTCCAACGCGTTCTTGGCGGTAGCTTCCGGATCAGGGTCGCCTTTCCTGTAAACTCTGCAGAGAACCGCTTTAAACTGTATCTGTCCGTAAACCGGGTCTTTTATTATATCGTCTATTACCGTATTGATAGATTCATAAGGATGGAACGGCTGATACCTGTCGAATCCGAAGTTTGCCCATATTCCGTCTTCTGGAACCATCTCCGTTACCCATGCCGGACCTTCAACCCATCCTCTGTCGTTTTCTACGATAACCATATCCCCGTCCTCTATGCCCATAACGGCTGCGGTAGCAGGATTTATTTCTATGTTCCTATCAGGCTCAAGTTCATCGTTCCACGGCCACCAGTGCCCGCCTTCATGAAAAGACTGCGCTATACGGGTGGTATTTAAAACCAGCGGATATTTCTTTGCTCTTTCGAAATTGCCTATAGGGGATTCGGAACCTTCTACCTGGGTAGGAACTTTATACCAGCCGATTTTTCCTAAAGCATCAGAAGCTATTTCTATTTTACCTGAAGGCGTAGGAAATCTTTTATCGGTTCCCGGATAATTCTCGCCTTCTTTATACATTATCCATTTTCCCCTTAAAACAGCTTCGTCGTCTTGGAATACCGCCTCTTCTTTCGACATTACCGGCCACATTAATCCCCCTTTCGGATTTTTCTCGGGATTAAGAAGTTCATAGGTAATCCCTCTTGTAAACGGCTCCTGCTCATTAAAGAAATCCGTCATTTTAATTTCATCGACTCTTCCTTTATCAGGGCCGTCTTCGTAATAACCCCAAGGATTAAATTCCACTTTATCGAAGTGTCCAGCATGCCCTTTCAGCCTTTTTGCAAGACCGTCGAAAACGTCTATATCCGGTCTGTGTTCATGCTGATAGGGTATTACTTTATTGTGCCACTGGATAAGCCTGTTGTTGCCGTGATGGCAGACGCTGTCAGTTTCGACGGAAATTGCTATCGGAAAAGCTACATGGCTGAACATATACGTATGATTAGGATATATGGAAAGATGTATATTTATTATGTTTTTCTTCATAGCCTCCTCCATCTTCCATGAGTTGGGAAACTGCGGCAGATGGTCGCCGTTCCATATAATGCCCTTAACGGGATAAGGCTTCTCATACATCATCGCATTTATTATGCACGGAACGGAACTGTCACCCCATGATATTAATTTATCCGTTATCTGAGGTCTTTTAAAATCGGGCAGGACCTTTAAATCATCGCCGTAATTTAACGGAGGACGGCAGTTATGAAGCCAGTTCCAGCCTCCGCCTTTAACTCCTATGGAACCGGTAAGAGCCAGAAGAGCCGCGATAGACCTGTTGACGTTGTTTGAGTTATATATCTGGGCCGTGCCTAAATTGCCCGTTACCGATGCAGGTCTTGCCGAACCGAATCTTCTTGCCGCCTCGATAATCATTTCTTTTGGAACATAGGTAAGTTTTTCGGCCCTTTCAGGAGTCCATTGCGCGCATTCCTTAGAATACTCTTCAAACCCCGTAACCCATTTATCGACGAATTCTTTATCGTAAAGTTTTTCTTTGATGATTATGTTTCCCATGGCAAGAAATAAAACGGCATCCGAACCGGAGCGTATTCTCATGCCGATGTCGCATTTAGACAGCGTTGCATTGAAACGAGGATCAACCCCTATTAAAAATGCGCCGTTATCCCTCGCATCGAGAAGGTGGGTCATAGTAATCGTTTCCTGCGCCGCCATATTCGTTCCAACGACAAGAATGCATTTTGAATTTTTCCAGTCCTGCGTCGGATTCATAAGTCTGCCCAGCCCTTTTGCGCCAAAAACATAATTCATGGACACGCCCGGACTTTCGCAACATATAGGCCCCTGGCCGTAAACGTTGGGGGTGCCGAAAATTCTGCCGAACCTCGCTCCTCCTTCTTTATTTCCGAATGAAGACCTTCCTGTCCTAAAAACGGTAAGAGCTTCGGGACCGTATTCATTGTGTAGCTTAATGAGTTTTTCGGCGGCAAAATCAAGCGCATCGTCCCATGAAACTCTTTTGAAATCATCGGCTAAAGATTTTCTCATCATAGGATAGTGCACCCTTAACGGATCGTACCACCATTGAATCTGTCCGACGCCTTTAGAGCAAAGACCGCCCCTGTTCTGGGGGTGTTCGGCATCGCCCATTACATCCACGATTTTACCGTCTTTTAAAAATATTTTAAGACCGCAGCCGCTCTCGCACATATTAGTGCAGGTCGAATAGCGTACGGTGTCGTAATCCTTCGACGATTCCTGAGGGCGATGGTCGGGCTTTATTTTCATAAGCCTATTATCTTTTACCCGCAGGAATTTCTCATTTTTTAGCTCCTCAAAATCCATTTTTTACCTCCATATTAGATATTTTATATTTTATATGCTATATTCTTTTAATATATTATTACCGCTGTCTTCGCCGGCTATTAAATCTCCGCACCCCTGCAAGCCGAATAAGAATCCTATGAACTCCGTCAAGCCTATTATCGGAGCAAAAATATCGAGGTCGGATAATTCTATGCCGTCGCTTATATTTTTTTCGCACATAGAACATATCGTCAGTATATAATCAGAACCGGTTTCGTCAGCTTTTTTGTTGATTAATTTAAAGAATCCATCGACGGCATTGGCATTTTCTATTCTTTTAGAATGAACTGGAGTGGTATTCCTGAGTTTTTCCCCTCCGCAGCATTCGCCGTAAAGGCTGACTTTCGCTCCGAGAAGATTTAATGCATTTTTAAAACGGTTAATATTTTCGTTATCGGAATAACATCCCGTATAAAGCAGTATCGAACTGCCGCTTATATTTTTTGAGATATTATTCAAAAGACGGCTTTCCGTATCCGGGTCGGCGATAATGTCTAAAAGGTGGACCGCTCCGGTTGAACCGGCTTTAGTTTCTTTAAGGCTTGCATTGAAGGGCTCAAGGCTGTAATCGGCTTGATTTTTGAACATCGAATCGGAATTGATTATTTTAACCGCTTCGTTTATATGTCTTACGCAGACCTGACAGCCGGAATATAAAAAATTACTGCCCTTTTGCTGGGATATTCCAAGATTCCTGAGAGGCATCACGACTTTATTGAAAAAATCAGGCTTATAATGGGAAGGCGGCGCGGCGCAGCAGTTCCATTCAGAAACCGGCTCGATTTCCAAACCTAATTTTTTGAATATATCCTCTGATTTTCTTTTATTTTGAGAATCTATGCAGCCCGGAAAATACTTGATATTTTTTTTCAATAATATTAAACCTATATTTTATTTTTTAGACAAAAAATTCCTTGAAAAATTGATTTTTCAAATTTTAAAAATCAAGGCAATACTTATGAGGTTATAATATTTTAGTATAAAGAGAGGGATTAAATCAAGAACTTTCTTATGCGTTGATTAAAAAATATAACATTGTTATTTTTAACAAACCGCTTTAATAAAATTGAAAAACGCCGGACAGGAAAAGAAAATAAAATAAATCTAATACGATTTAAAGAATACGGTCAGTAATAAGAGGTGGTGCCGAGAGGCGGAATCGAACCGTCGACACGAGGATTTTCAGTCCTCTGCTCTACCGACTGAGCTATCTCGGCATAAAATGGAGGTAAAAAATAATTTAAAAAATCGAATCAAGAGTATTTATATTACCATAAAAATTCCGGTAATACAAATATTTTTTTACTCTTATTTTAAGAATATTCCTTTAAACGGATTTGCATAAAACAGAATAAAAGTTATCAACAAAGCGTAAAGAGCTAAGGACTCCATAATGGCCATACCGGTTATCATCCAGACGATTAATTTTTTTTCCATACCGGGATTCCTACCCATAGATTCGAGCGCACCCCTTACGGCGTTACCCATGCCGACGCCTGCGCCTATAACTCCCAAACCGATAGCGAGTCCGCCCCCCAGCGCCGATAATCCAAAAAACAGGCTTTTAGAGAATAAAGCCGAATTATTTACTATGTGATGATGAACCGGCATAGCGCTGCTTGCCGCTTTCGCCGCAAAAGCTTTAATGCTGAAAACCGACACCGATAAGAACGTAAAAATAGAGATTAAATACTTAACCATTTAATACCCTCCGGTAAATTTTATTTTTATTATTTAATTAATTAATTTTAATGTTCTTCTTCTAAGGAAAGCGCAATATAGATAATTGCCAGCAGATAAAAAACAAACGCCTGCATTAAATCGGTAAAAACCTGCATGTACATCATAATTGCCGGAATTGCCCATGGAAGCAAAAATAAAAGAACGGTAACCATAAATTCTTCCGCAAATATGTTAGCAAATAATCGCAAAGCATGGGAAAAAGGACGGGATAATGCGGACATTACTTCTATTATTATCATTATCGGCGCAATTATTATAAGCGGACCGAGGAATTTTTTTATATATTTTGCTTTGTGCTTCCTAATTCCGACGGCATGGGAAAGAAAAAATACTATGAGGGCTAAAACGGCCGTCGTGTCTATGGTAGCCGTAGGCGAAGTAAAACCCGGGATACTGCCTATTAAATTAGAGAAAAGAATAAAAACCGCAAACGATGCTATAAGCGGCAAATACACGCCGCCTTCTTCCCCGATAATTTCTTTCAAGAAATATTCGGTCATTATATATATAAGCTCAAAAAAACTCTGTATGCCCGTAGGAACAACCTTTAAATTTCTGCCGACGATGAAAGCCGCCGATAATATCATGCCCATTACAAGAATCGTCATCGTCCAGTAAACCGGTATTCCGGGAATGCTTATCAGAATAGGAGCTTTTAACATAATTTTCTAATTTACCTAATTAAATTCCGGCGAATTTAGCGAAAAAAATATCCACAGTATAGCCATCGAAACCGGGGTTATCGTAATCCCCGCCGCTACTAAAATAAAATTAAGTTTAATAAATTTATAGGATATTATAAGAAAAAACAAAATTATGAGCAAGTCCTTTATTACGGCCAGATTAAATTTTATTATATTTATTTTTTTAATATTTTTTAATAAATATAAAGAGGTGTCCGCAAATAAAAAATAAGAAACTCCAAAGCCTATCAATATACTGATTGAACTATAAGTCTGATTATAAAATAGTTTTATTGCGCTTTCTGAAATCAATAATAAAATCAAACCGGCAATAAGCACGCGTAAAATTATATTAAATTTTAACGATTTATTAAAATTTCGTATTAAGTTCTCTTTTAACAGCCTTATATATTTCATAAATTCCTGCCGTAAAGCCTAAAATAAAAAAAATTATAAGGAAAAGGTATTTAAAGCCGAAATATTTATCGATTTCTATTCCTATAAAAATTCCGATTAAGACGGATATTATTAAATTCAATCCCAACGAGCTCATTCTTGCAATCTGCTTGATAAACTCTTTATCCATTTTTTATTCCGATGCTCCAAATAAACAAAAGGCATTTACCATTTTATAATTATATCTTATTTATGCAATAAAATATAATGGAACGGTAAATGCCTTTTAAATAAACTGCCTGCCTTTATTAATATTGCCGTTAACTATTTCTTGGCAGTTTTTGTGTTTGAAGGTTCAGCCGGTTTTGAGGCTAAAGCTGGAGTTCCCCATGGTAAAGAAGCTGGAGACGTCCATTTTTTATGTTCCTTCGCAAGGTGCTGATTATAGGCGATAATATTTAAAGAATTCAGATAATCGACTATCTGCTTTCCTTCCGCATTTGTTATCGGACAGCCGTTAACGTCTTTCATCACGTGAATGACGACGTTTTTCCAATCGCCGTAAGATTTTCCGTTATATCTTTCGACCCTGTTTAACGTATGGCAGATGACGCACTTATCGTTTAACAGGCTGAAACCTTTCTTTACCGGCCATGGATAAACAACCGGCGGAACATAATTAGTCCCGTTTAAATTCATAGTCTGATATATAATCCTGTTCGTTCCTCTCGCCGCAATTTTCATATAACCCATAACCGGCACGTTAACCGCAACGCAAAGCCCGGTTAATATCAAAAATATCTGCGGAAATTTTGAAATATTTCCGAATTTGAAATTCGGAGTAAGGTCTTTAAGATAATAGCCGAGGACAAGAAACCCTGTTAAGAAAAGCCCCGCAAGGGATAAATATTTAACAGGCTGCATATTTCCCAGAATACCCATAGTCGGAGGAAGCATTCCGAAACCCAAAGAAACCAGACCGACTATTATAAAGAATATTATAAGCCCGACGGAAACAGTGGGTTTTGTTTTATCTCTGCCGTTTATCAGCTTCCACAGCATATATATAAATTCAAGTATTAAAGCTGCGCCGGTTGTTCCTAAAAATACGTACATTATCCACTGATACTTCCCGAGCATAATCCTGTTAAATCCCGAACTGGCGGTAGCCCTGAAGTGTTTAAACCAGCCGAAATAAATTACGGGATACATTACTAAAAACATAACGATTATAATACTCGCAAACGACCCGAGCCAGTCGTAATATTCTTTGTCGGCTTGTTTAGACGCAAGGATATACCTGATTCCCGCCCATAAAGCAAGCAAAGCGCCGGCAAGAGCAAACATTTCTATGTTTTTTTCGATGATTAACAGCAAAACCATCGGCGTCCTTATAGCGGTATCAGGCGACGGCCCTATAGTATAGCTTTCCGAAATAGTATAAAAAATATCGGAAGTAAAACCGGCAAGAAAGGCAACTATGCCGATAAATACATTCCATCCCTGATGTTTGCCCTGGCCTTTTCTATCAAAACCCGCATAATATAATGCTCCGAGAACAAGAAACAGCAGGAGAAACTCCATCGAATAACCGATAACGCCGGGTTGCAGTTTATTCATAAGAATCCAAAAATTGGGGATTCCGTTTTTAAGGAGACTTAAGAAATAAAAATATACTATCGTTTGTATCGTGCCTATTACTAAAGCGCACATAATCAGAGGCTTGGCAAGCCTGAAATATCTGTCTTCTTTTTTAAATATCCCTATGTACTGGGATATAAAGGCGATCGCCATAAAGCCGAGCGCAAGCCTGTTTATAAATAGATTTACTATGTCTATAACACCTAAATTCATCGTATTTACTCCTCTTTTGATTTTATACGGTAGCAGGCGCTTTTGGTTCGCCGCCGATTAATGTTAAATAAACTAACAAAAGGAGAAACAAAATCCCGAGCACCGTTGCCGCAGGTCTTTTAAGCGGGCTTCTCTCATGTCCTCTATCGATAAAAGGCAATGCGAAAAGTATCGCAAATCCTATCATAGGAACAAGGAACGTAGAAAATATGATAAGCCCGTGACCCGGGAAATATTTAAGCAGTTCCTCGCTTGCAAGGAAATACCAGTCGGCTTCCGGAGCAAAGTTAAGCGCAAGCGGCCTGTACATAGGGCCTATTTCCGCTCCGTAAACTACCGCAAGTAAATAGACAACGGCGAATACGGCTAAAGCGACTATCATATCTTTATACAACTGGTCCGGAAAAAAAGGGACGGTAGAATCCGGGTGTTTCCATTTATTTATATCGTCATCCGATAACTTGCTGTTTTTGTATTCTAAAGCCATTCCCTGTTCGCCGGTTTTCCTGACTAAGAATATATGTATAGGTATAAACATAATTGCTACTATCGGCAAAAGCCAGACGTGGACGGCAAATATATGCTGCATCGTTATGACTGATGTTTCGGTTCCGCCTCTGACAACGATCCTTAAAAACCCGCCGATGACCGGCGTATGAGCCGCAACGTTAGTAAGAACGTTAATCGTCCACCATGAGTTTTCGTTGCCGATAAGCATGTAGCCGGTCAAGCCGAGTACGATTACGACCGAGAATAAAACCATGCCTGCAATCCATTGCAGTTCTCTCGGTTTTTTATATGCGCCGGAAAAATACACTCTGGACATATGGACAAGAAGAATAAATATCATGGTAAAGGCTCCCCATAGATGTATGCCGAGAAGAATATTGCCCAGAAGAACGTGATGTTTTATATAATAAGTCGCATTTCTTGCCATAGGAAAATATGGAACATAATAGAACAATAGGAATATTCCCGTTACAACCTGAATTATGAAAAGGAAGGCGAGCAAACTGCCGAATGTATATGCCCATCCGCCTCTACCGGGAATCCTTTCGCCGTTAAACTCTTTTATTAATTCGGTAAGCTCTATTCTTTCGTCAAACCAGTTTTGAATTTTTTTAAACATCAGACCCCCCTTTCTTTTGGATTATCTAAAAACTTATTTTGTATTAATACGGTACCGTTTTCTATTTTATGAACCCAAACGAATAAAGACCTTGGCGGAGGTCCTCCTACGACTTTGCCGAGAACGTTAAACATACCGCCGTGGCAGGGGCACATAAATTTTTGCCTTGCAGGCATCCAGTGTAAAGGGCATCCTAAGTGGGTGCACTGATTGGAAAAGAAATAAAGCTTGCCGGTTATATCCTTAACGACTATGACCTGCCTTGGAAGCGTATTTACCGTCCAGCCTTCTTTAACCCTGAAATAGACCGGAACAAACTTCGGGACCAACGGTTCGATATTTTCTAAATCGCTGACTTTCCCGAGCTCCGACCAAACGATGTCTCTTTTCTTAAACAGCGGACTCAAAACTTCCCCAAGAATAGGAATTGCCAGCGCAACGCCGATTACGGCGGAGATTAAAGCGATAACAACCATCATAAAAGTTCGCCTTGACGGCGACTCTTCTGAACTTTTAGCCATTTTACCCCCCTTTAGTTTAACTTGTGACTTTTTGTATTAAATTATTTGATATTATTAATATCCGGTAAAATTTTAAGTATTAAATATAAATTTTTATCACTATGGAGGTAAAAAGTCAATATATTTTTTAACTACTAATTATAATTTGATTTTTAATTCAAAATGATGTATAAAAAATAAAAACGTTTTAACCCACTCAAAAATGAACTTGCAAAATGAATTAATCGAACGCTATGCCGAGCAATTCCCGGATTCAAGAATCGGAAAATGCATAAAAATAATAGAACGGGCGGCAAGGATGAAAACAAACCTTCTTATTCAGGGGGAAACCGGCACGGGAAAAACATCCTTGATTAATTTTGTCGGAAAAAAAATTTTCCCGACAAAACCCCTCGTAACGGTTTCCTGCTTTAATTTATCGGGCGAACTTTTTCAATCCGTACTTTGCGGACATCTAAAAGGGGCATTTACCGGAGCGGTAGAAACTACCGACGGGAAAGCCCAGACCGCAAATAACGGGGTCTTGTTTTTTGACGATGTTGACACTTTAACTATGGACAACCAATCTAAACTTTTATATTTTCTGGATTATCACGTTTGCG
>JAJYYS010000113.1 GCA_021800745.1 bacterium | reverse complement strand
GGAGTTTGTCTTGAAAGCATAAGGCAGGTCCTCCATGGGAAAAAACCCGAAATGAAAGTGAAAAATCCTTTCCACTTCGTTTTTAAATTTTATCATCTTTCTGCTGAAGTTTTCGTTATCGTCAAAAAATTTCATAATTTAATTTCCGCACCATTCCGATTTTTTAATAAATTCCATTAAGCCGCTTCTTATTTCATCGTTTTTTAATCCGTAAATTATCTGCGCTTTAAGCAGGTCTAACTTGTTGCCGCCGTCGTATCTGTTCCCTTCGAATTCTAAGGCATAAACGGGTTGAATCTGCAGAAGCGACTTTATTGCGTCGGTGAGCTGAATCTCTCCTCCTTTGCCCGGTTTAGTATCTTTGAGGAAGTTGAATATATCCGGCATCAAAATATATCTTCCTATTATGGCAAGATTGGACGGGGCGTCTTTAAGCTCAGGTTTTTCGACGAGGTCTTCGACGGCGTATAATCCTTTTTCAATCTCTTTTCCACTTATTATTCCGTATTTTGAAACATCTTCGTCTTTTACTCTCTGAACGGCTAAAACGGAATATCTGAAATTTTTATATATATCCACCATCTGTTTCATAACCGGCGTATCAGAATCTATAATGTCGTCGCTTAAAACGACAGCGAACGGTTCTTCGCCCACCATGTTCTGCGCGCATAAGATTGCATGTCCCAAACCAAGCGCTTCTTTTTGCCTCGTATATGTAAGGTTGATTCGACTGGATATTTCATCTACGGATTTAAGCAGGTGGTGTTTTCCTTTTTCTTTGAGTAAAATTTCGTGTTCTATAGACCTGTCGAAATAATCTTCGATAGCCGTTTTGCCCCTGCCCGTAATAATTATTATATCAGTAATATCGGCGCCCATGCATTCTTCCACCCCGTATTGTATAAGAGGCTTATCCACCAATACAAGCATTTCTTTAGGGATTGATTTAGTAATCGGCAGAAGCCTTGTTCCTAGACCGGCGGCCGGGAAGACCGCCTTGTTAACCTTCATAAAATAGATAGCCTCCGTATATTTTAACTGAATGAATACTGAAATTAATATATCATAAAAAAAAAATTTATCAATATTATTTTGATAATAATCATACTTTGTGGTAGAATAACATATCTAAGTTAAATGACAATAAAAATAACATAAAACCTAATAAAATAATATAAAAATGAACAGAAGAAATATACAAATCGTTAAAGCCTTGATTTTTATTCTGGTTATTGTTCTTATCTCTATTTTAATAATAAAAACCCCTTATCTGCTGAAGAAAAGTAAAGATTATGCGGTTAAAAAATCCGGCGGCAAGATTTTAGCGCCTCTTTTCTCCGTTTCCGGCATTAACTATAACGGAAAAATTTTATCTCTGAAAAATTATAGAGGGAAAATAGTTTTAGTAAATTTCTGGGCTACATGGTGCCCTCCCTGCAGAGATGAAATTCCAAGATTGGAAAAATTTTACAAATTACACAAAAAAGACGGTTTTGCAATAATAGGTCTTTCGGTTAACAATCAGGGGAAAAACTACGTCCTGCATTTTATAAAGACTTTTAAAGGCGGAATAATAACTTATCCGGTTGGAATGGCGGATTATTCCATAGAAAAGGCATACGGAAATATATATGAAATTCCGCAGTCGTTTTTGATAGATAGAAACGGTTATGTCGTTAAACATATAACCGGAGAAATGCCGCGCGGTTATTTAACTTATCAATTTAATAAGTTAAATAAGCCGAACGTAAGTAAAAAATAGAATATTTATACGGAGAGATGGCCGAGTCCGGTTGAAGGCGATTGACTCGAAATCAACGAAGTTCAGCGTAGCTCATTGTAGGCGTAAGCTTACCGGGGGTTCGGACGCAGTCCGGCAAAGCTCATCCCTCTCTCCGCCGTCAATATGAAATATGGAACTTAATTTATAATTATATAAATATATATAAAGTATTATTTTTTAACGGAGAGATGGCCGAGTCCGGTTGAAGGCGATTGACTCGAAATCAATTGTAGGCGTAAGCTTACCGGGGGTTCGAATCCCTCTCTCTCCGCCATTAAAACAAGCATTGGCGAATAGCGGGGATATAAAATAAAGGGTATTCGAATTCGAACCCCCGAAGGGCGATAGCCCGTAAGGGGAAGTTCGTCGCTTTTAGCGTCCTTAAGGACGCTCATCCCTCCCTCTCCGCCAATCTTCTTTCGCCGCCGGCTCACGTAAATATGAAATTTAACTACGACGTAAATTATATTACAAAAATTACTAAGCTGAGCAAAGAGTTTGTTCTGGAATTGCTTAAATACTTTGACGGTCTTCCTTTGCAGGCGAAACTTGAAGCGTTCTACATAAGCAAGATAATCGAAGAAGACGACGAATTTGCATTTCATCAGCACTATTTCAATAAAGATAAATCTGCGGAATATGAATTTTCTTTATTTATTCTCGGAGTTGAAAGAATATACTCGGTAGAACACAGGGAAAGCGAAATAGAAGGCAAAAAACTTTCTTCTTATAAACTTAATTTAATTTCAAAAATAAAAGAACTAAGAAAGCGAAATGAGTAATATTTTCGAAAATAGCAAAAAAAATAACCGCATTAACGGAATTTATATATCCGCCGTTAAAAGAAATTCCGGCAAAACCACTATTTCGATGGCGCTGTCGCGTTTATTAAGGAATAAAGGGCTTTCAGTCCAGCCGTTTAAAAAAGGCCCCGATTTTATCGACCCCATGTGGCTCAATATTGCCTCTGGCAAACGAACCTATAATCTTGATTTTTATTTTATGTCCGGAAATAAAATAAGAAATCATTTTATAAATCATTCGTTAGATTCCGAAATCAGTATAGTAGAGGGGAATCACGGTTTGCACGATTCCTTCGATATATACGGAAAATCTTCCAATGCCGAGATGGCAAAACTTTTAGGCCTTCCGGTAATTCTCCTAATCGACGTGGGCGAGCTGAACAGGGGCGTAGTCCCGCTTATTTTAGGATTTCAGGAATTCGACAAAGAGGTGAATATAAAAGGAATTATTCTCAATAAAGTCCACAGCAAAAGGCATGAAAAAAATTTGCTTAGAGCTATTAAATATTATACCGATTTAAAGGTTGTGGGCAATATTCCCAATAATCCGGAGTTTTCGGTAAAGCAGAGGCATCTCGGTCTTTTATCGACTCTCTCCGCCGAAGAAGTCGAAAAACTTGTTGCGGAAATGTCTTCCAAAATTTCGGAATATATAGATTTGGAAAGTATTATAAAGATTTCAAAAGCGGCAAATAAATCATACCCCGATATCGCCGATATCAAAATAAAAAGAAACAGGGCTAATTCCAAGTCTAATGTCCGCAAACTCCTTAAAATAGGTCTTGCCTACGACAATGCGTTTAATTTTTATTATAACGAAAATCTAGAAGCTCTTGAAGATTTAGGGTGCGAAATAATTAAATTTTCCCCTATAGAAGACAAACATCTTCCGGATGTCGATGCGCTATATATAGGGGGCGGTTTCCCCGAAATATTTTCCGGAGTTCTTCAGGCAAATATCGGCATAAGAAAAGAAATAAAGCAAAAAATAGAAGATGGACTTCCTGTTTATGCGGAATGCGGCGGACTGATGTATCTTTGCAAAAGCATTTCTTATGAAAATAATTTTAATGAAATGGTAGGGGTAATAGACGCCGACGTCAAGCTTACTAAAAAACCGAAGGGGCATGGATATACAAAACTGTCGCCTTATATTTACGAAAATAATAAGGAAGGACTATGGTTTAATAAGATTAAATTGATAAAGGGGCATGAATTTCATCATTCTTTCTTAGAAATGTCCCATGATAGATATAAATTTATTTTTCGGATGAAGAAGGGTTACGGAGTGGACGGCGTATCCGACGGTATAACATATAAAAATGTTTTGGCCGGCTATACGCATATGTATTCTCCTTCATCTCCCGGCTGGTTTAGAAACTGGGTCGCTTTTATAAAACAAACAAAAGAAAAAACCGTTTTATAACCAAGTCTTTAGTAGGATTTTTTATTACAAAAATCATATTTTGTATTATTATTGCATTTTTTTTCTGTTATAAAATTAAGCATGCTTAATCGATAAAAATAAAATAAAGTTTAATTTTTTTCTTGACAAAAGTAACATAAAAGGTTTATAAATAAAAATTACAACTATGTTTTAAATTGTTTTATAATGGGGGCAGTATTTTTTATTATTTTAAATCTATATTTATATAAGGAGGCTTTACTATGGGTAAAAAGCACCAGACTCCGCTTCTTGACGAACTTAAAAAAGGGAAGTGGATAAGTTTTGTCAAGGAGATAGAAAGAGCAGCGGAAAAGAGCGAAAGAACGGAAGACCTTTTGGGACAAGTTGAAGAATCTTACCGCGACAAAGTAAATCACTGGAAACACGGCGGTATGGCCGGAGTCAAAAGTTACGGAGCGGGAATGGTCGGAAGGTTCAGTGAATTCCCAGATAAATATCCGGGAATAAAAGAGTGTCATTCTATGAGAATTATACCATCTGCAGGTTTCTTTTATAATTCCGATTTCTTAAGGAAATTAGCCGATATTTCCGAAAAATACGCCGGCGGATTGTTAAACTTTCACGGCGCTACCGGAAATATTCAAGTTCTCGGTATGTCGCAGGCTGAAGCCGAAGATGTTTTTCAAGCCGTAGCCGAACTCGGGTTCGACTTGGGCGGAAGCGGTTCGGATTTAAGAACCCCCTCATGCTGTGCGGGGCAGGCGAGGTGCGAATTTGCAAATTACGATACGATGAAAATATGCCACGATTTAACGGAAGAATATTTAGACGAACTTCACAGACCTGCATTTAATTATAAATTCAAATTGAAATTTTCGGGCTGCGCCAACGACTGCGTAGCTTCAGCCGCAAGATCCGACCTTGCCTTTATCGGCACGTGGAAAGACAAAATAAAAATCAATCAGGACGAAGTAAAAACTTACGTTAAGAAATTTAACGTTCAAAAATACGTTCTTGATAAATGCCCCACGAAATGTATGTGGTTTGAGGGTGAAAAGCTTGTAATCGACGACGAAAACTGCGTAAAATGCATGCACTGTATTAACGCAATGCCTAAAGCATTAAGAGCCGGCGACGAAAAAGGAGCATCTATCTTAATAGGCGCAAAAGCTCCTTTGGTTACGGGTCCTAGAATGGGTATGATGCTCGTTCCTTTTTACGATATAAACGAAGATGCAAAAAACGACTATGAATGGTTGAAGGGCTTGATTTCTAATATG
>JAJYYS010000112.1 GCA_021800745.1 bacterium | reverse complement strand
TGTTTTTTTTCTTTTTGGCGGAAACAGGAGCATTTTTCTTTATTTCATCTCTTAATAATATAAATCTGTCCTATTTTCTCATAGGAGCGGTTTTGTTTTTCGGCTCGGTATTCGTGGGCGTGGTTAATAGGTTTATATTCCATTTAATCAGGGAATTAGAAATCCACAAATAAAACAATAAATTTTAATATAATAAAAATAAGGCCATTATCATGGATATAAAAGGCAATATAACGAACTTAGAACTTTTTGACGTATTAAAATTCTTAGAAATTTCAAAAAAAACAGGGGTATTAAATCTAAGGTTCGAAAATTTTGCGGCAAAGCTTTTTATAAAAGACGGAATGTTATATTTTCTTTCCATTTCCGATAATAATATCCTCGAAAAATTAGTGATTAAACTGCTTGACATGAGCAAGCAGGATTATCTGCAGATGCTTGAAAAATACCGGACATATTATAAAACTACCGCCGGCTTCGACATATATTTTTTTAAATCCGAAGCGATATCTAAATCTAAAGAACATGAATTTACCTCCAGCTATATATCCGAAACCCTTAATTATATACTTTTTTTAACAAACGGAGAATTTGCTTTCGACGAAAAACCCCTGCCCGATATTATTAATTTCGCAACCCCCATGAATTTATCGCCTATTTTGACGGATTGCAAGAAAAGACGCGACGAGCTGGCCGTAATGACCAAGGTTATTCCGTCAAAAAATTATATTCCCACGGTAATCACAAACAGAAGCGGCAACCTGAGGTCGCTGTCTCTTACTCCTTCGATATGGAATGTTCTTTCGCTGGTGGACGGCAAAAGAAACGTTAATCAGATTCTTTCTTTAACCGTAGAAAATGATTTCTTCGTTTTAAAAACTCTTTATAATTTATTGCAAAGCGGTTATATTAAGCTTGACCCTCCGCATAGCGAACCGCTCAAAGGCACAGATTTAGTCAATTCGGTTAAAAAGATATTAAAAGAACAGCTCGGCAGCAAAGCGGACAAAGTGCCGGTCGATTTTAATATTTTAAGCAAAGGGGACAAGCAGTCTTTAACGAAAGCTATTCAGGATATAGAAAGATATGTCTATATGTTTATCGACGACAAAAAAGCCGCCAAAATAGACTACCTTTTAAAACAATTGCTTATGGGCGCTTGATATGAAAGAACAAAAGGATACCCGTCTTTTTGCTCCTCCGTATTTAGCCGGTATTTTCGGTTATAATATAAAATATTCCCTTTCCCCCCTGATACATAACTCTATTAATAAAATCCTCGGCGCAAACTTATGTTACGGCATGTTCGACGTTCCTCCCGAAAAATTTGCCGCCGCATTTAACGGTTTTAAGTCTCTCGGCATAAAAGGCGCAAATATTACGCAGCCCTATAAAACAGAAGTTTTAAAGTATGTCGGCTCTTTAAGCGGAGAAGCCGAAACCGTCGGAGCCGTAAATACTGTCAATCTGGAAAAGGACGGCGGTTACCGCGGGTATAATACGGATATAACCGGGTTCGTTGAAGCCGTAAATTATGAATTTAAAGAAAATTTAAACGGTAAGAGCGTGATTCTTCTTGGAGCGGGAGGCGCTTCGAGAGCGGCGCTTTATGCTTTAGTAAGAGAGGGCGCTAAAGATATTTTAATAATTAACCGCAGCGCAAACAATGCCGATAAGCTTAAAAAAGAAGCATATTTATGGAAAACGTCCCTAAAATCGCATACGGAAATTTTATGCTCCGATTTTAATTTAAACGCAGTTTCAAAAAGTATTTTATCTAAAAATTGGGATATTATCGTCAATACCGTAACGCCGTCGGACGAAAGCGGCACTCTGATTAATAATCTATTCGCCGGTTTAAAAAAATTCAGGGGCGGATTCTTTTTGTTTGATATTTCATATTCTTCAAAGTCTTCCGGTTTTTTAAGCGTCCTGGAGGAAAAATCGCTGAAACGCGCGAACGGGCTGTCTATGCTGTTATTTCAGGCTGTCGAAAGTTTTTATATCTGGACCGGGAAAAGAACTGATTTTAACACTATCAAGGAAGTTTTAAGCGATATAATTTAAAAATTTCCGATTATATGATAAAATTAAATATGCAATATTATTGTCTATTTAAAAAAAGCTATTATAAGGGATTAGTATGAATAATGATTTCATGTCATCTCCTAATTTTTCTAATGAAAAATTAGGAGATATTCTATTAAAGCACGGCGTCGCAAAAAAAGACGACATATCAAACGCCCTGTTTATGCAGGAAAGAATTAGGTCTGGAATAGCCAAGGGCGAAAAGATTAAAGATTTAAAACTCGGAGAAATTCTGGTAAAAAACGGCATAATAACCTCGGCAGACTTGAATTCAGCGCTTGAAGAACAGAAGCGCGTCGGCGGGAGCATAGGAAGGCAGCTTACAAAACTCGGTTTCATTAAAGATGCCGATCTGGTTTCTTTTCTTTCTAAAGAGTTCGGCGCCGCAACCGTTAATCTGCTTGAAGGCGAGATTCCTGAAAGCGTAATAAAACTTATCCCTCCCGATTTGGCGGTCAAGCTTCAGGTGGTTCCCTTTAAAAGGCAGGGCAACACAATGTACCTTGCGGTATCCGACCCTACAAGGGTAGAGGCATTAGACGACATAAAATTCTTAACGGGCTTGAATATAGAAATAGTCGTTGCATCGGAAAACGAAATCGCCTCGGCATTATCTAAATATTATAATGCATCAAGCATACTTACCGAAAACAAAGATTATCTCAACTCCATCGCCATCGAGGAAACCAACGAGGAAGTGGATATATCCGAACTTCAAAGGTCATCGTCCGAACAGCCTATTATAAAATTCGTCAATAAGGTTCTTTTGGATGCGGTTAAAATGAATGCAAGCGATATCCATATAGAGCCTTATGAATCCATCGTCAGGGTGAGATACCGCTTGGACGGGAAATTGATAGAACAGATGAAAATACCCGGACAGCTGAAAAATCCTATAATTTCGAGATTAAAAATAATGTCGCAGATGGATATATCCGAAAGGAGGCTTCCGCAGGACGGCCGCATTAAGGCAAGAATGGATAATAAAGAAGTCGATATGAGAGTATCGTGCCTTCCGACCCTTTTCGGGGAAAAAATCGTCATCAGGGTGCTGGATAAATCCAATCTTCAGCTTGATATGAGAAAATTAGGGTTTTCCGATGAGCAGTTGAAAGATTTTAAAACGGCTATACACAGGCCTTACGGAATGATTCTCGTAACCGGTCCCACGGGTTCGGGCAAAACTACCACTTTATACAGCGCGCTTTCGGAGGTAAACAGGCCGGACGTAAATATTTCGACTGCCGAAGACCCCGTCGAATATAATATTCAGGGAATTAATCAGGTTCTTGTTAACGAAGAAATCGGCTTAACGTTTGCTTCCGCTTTGCGGTCTTTTCTAAGGCAGGACCCTGACATTATAATGGTCGGCGAAATAAGAGATTTAGAAACCGCCGAGATTGCAATAAAAGCGGCACTTACAGGGCATATGGTCCTTTCGACTATTCATACCAATAATGCGTCGTCCACGATATCTAGACTTATCAATATGAAAGTAGAGCCGTTCCTTGTAGCTTCCAGTTTAAATTTAGTTATAGCGCAGAGGCTTATAAGAAAATTATGCGCCGAATGCAAAGAGCCCTATTATGCCGACGTTAACGCTCTGGCTAAATTGGGATTTACAAACGCCGAAATTGCGGGAAAGCGTTTTTATAAAGCGAAAGGCTGTGCGGCGTGCAATAAAACCGGCTATAAAGGAAGAATCGCTATATACGAAGTTCTTAACGTCGGAGACGACGTTAAGAACAAAATTTATGAAAATGCCAACGAATTTGAAATACAAAGGGTTGCGGTAAATCATGGAATGAAGCCCTTAAAAGGATCCGCTAAAGAAAGGTTTTTAGAGGGAATTACTTCATTGGAAGAAATTATTCAGTATTTAGACGAAAAAACTGCCGATATTCAAACTTGACATAAAATTTTAAAGGAGCCGTATATGCCGTCAGTCGCCGATTTATTAAAAACAACCGTGGACCAGGGAGCTTCGGATCTTCATATAGCAGCCGGAACGCCTCCGCAAATAAGGCTCAGAGGTTCTCTTGTGCCCCTAAATTTTCCGGTGCTTGCTCCTTCCGATACGCAGGGTCTTTGTTATAGCGTTATTACGGATTTACAGAAGAAAAAGTTCGAAGAAACGCACGAACTGGATTTTTCTTTCAGCCAGAAAGGCGTTTCACGGTTCAGAGGCAATTTATATTACGATAGGGGCGCAGTCGCAGGGGCGTTCAGAGTTATACCCCATGAGATTCCTTCCATAGATTTACTGGGTCTCCCCCCAATGATAAGGGAAATTATCAAATCGCCCCGCGGACTCGTACTGGTAACCGGACCTACCGGTTCCGGCAAAACAACCACCCTTGCTTCGATGATAGACGAGATAAATCAGACCAGACATGAACATATAATCACTATAGAAGACCCGATAGAGTATGTCTTTCCGCACAAAGGATGTCTTGTTAACCAGAGGGAGATAGGTCAGGATTCAAGCAGTTTTTCGGAGGCGTTAAGGCATATATTAAGAGAAGACCCCGATGTAGTTCTTGTCGGCGAAATAAGAGATATGGAAACTATGGAAGCCGCTCTCACTATTGCCGAGACGGGACATCTCACTTTTGGGACGCTTCATACAAATTCTGCCGTTCAAACTATAAGCAGGGTCATAGATATATTTCCTCCGAATCAGCAGCCGGAAGTAAGGTCGTCCCTCTCCTTATCTCTCGTCGCGGTTCTGTCGCAAACGCTTATCCCGAGGATAGACACTGCCGGCAGAGTGCTGGCAGCGGAATTGATGATACCTAATGCCGCTATAAGAAATTTGATAAGAGAAAATAAAATTCATCAGATTTATTCCCAGCTTCAGCTCGGACAGGAAAAGTTTGGGATGCAGACGCTGAATCAGGCTCTGGCATCGCTCGTAAATAAAAAAATAATAAGCGAAGAAGATGCATACAACAGATCGTCAGATATAGAAGAATTAAAGCAGACTATAAGCTCCGGCGTTATGTCAAAGGGCGGATTAACTGGAAATGCCGGAACTTCGCCTTTAAATAAAGGCGGACAAAATTCTATGGGTTCTACTGCCGGCAAACCGGATATCGGCGGAGACAAGCCTTTTTCGGGAATAGATTTCGGCAATTTATAATCGGAGGCATTTAAATGGCTGTTTATCAATGGAAAGGAAAAAAACATACGGGGGAGTATTTAAGAGGTGAAATTACCGCCGAAAATTACGAACAGGTAATCGAAGAGATAAG
>JAJYYS010000006.1 GCA_021800745.1 bacterium | reverse complement strand
GCCTTAGAAATAGAAAAAGAGAATATAACGGCGCTCAACGAAGCCGGAAATCTTTACAAACTTAATAAAGATTACGATAAGGCCGTTTTTTATCTGAATAAGGCGCTGGAATATTCTCCTGACAATCTTTATGCCATAACTCAGCTGAAAAATATATTTATTCAAAAAGAAGAGTGGAAGAATGCTTACAAAATGTCGAAGCTGTTTCTTTCGCAGTCAAAAGACAAAGAGATTAACAAAAAAGAAGAACAGGTTATGCTTGGGCTTAAGTACGAATTCGGAAAATATCTTCTGGAATCGGAAAACGATACCGAGAGGTCGGCAAAACGCTTTAATCAGGTGCTAAGCCAGCAGAAAAATTTCGTACCCGCTTATATATCGCTTGGAGATGTATTTATAAAAAAAGGAAAAATTAACGAAGCCTTTGAATTATGGGAGAAAGCATTCATTAAGACCGGCAATCTTGCTCTAATTATAAAAATTGAAGATGTCTCTATAAAAACAAACCACCCCGAAAATATAATCAGATTTTATCAAGAGCTTATATACGATAATCCCGAAAGATGGGAATACAGGCTTTTTCTGGGGAAATTATATATAAGATTAGAAATGATAGACGAAGCTATTTCGAATTTATCTTTAATCCCCCAGTCGATATTTAAAGATGACTCTCTAAATATGCTGCTTGCGGAATGTTATTTTAAAAGAGGAAAATACAACGACGCATCCGTAAATTTCAGAAAAGCCCTTAAAAGCAAATATCCCGTTAAACTGCCTTTTGTGTGCTCGAACTGCGGGTTTGTTTCTTATAGTTATTCTTCAATATGCCCCTCATGCAATCTATGGAACACTTTTAATATAAAAACATCCGGAACTCTCTATGAAACCGGCGCTAAGGACGAAATCAAAAATATATCGCCTTTAATCTCCGAATAAAAACGATATGAAAAAATTTAAAAGCGCCGTCTTAATTATTTTAGACGGTTTCGGAATGTCTTCGAAAATTGAAGGAAATGCAATAATTAATGCCAAGCCGGAGTTTATAAATTCACTCTTTAAAAATTATCCCTTTACCGCTTTAAAAGCCCACGGATTAGACGTCGGTCTTCCCGAAAACACTATGGGTAATTCCGAGGTCGGCCATTCCAATATAGGCGCCGGAAGAGTGATAATGCAGGATTTGACAAAAATAGACCTGCTTATAAAAGACGACAAGCTTAAAGACAATAAAGTTTTATGTGAATTTCTAGAAAAAATTAAAGCAGGCGGTTCGGTCGTCCACCTTATGGGATTGCTCTCGGAAAGCGGGGTGCACTCCGAACTGCCGCATTTGTTATATTTAATCGATTTTTTTTATAACAACGGAATAAAAAAAGTTTACATTCATCCTTTTTTAGACGGCAGGGATTCTCCGCCGCAGAGCGCGCCGGTTTTTCTGGATAAATTAACCGGACATATAAAGCCTTTTGCAGGCAGAGTGTTTATTTCGACTCTTTGCGGAAGATTTTATGCAATGGACAGGGATACCCGCTGGGATAGAATTGAAACCGCTTTTAATTTACTTACGCGATTAAAAGGAGAAAAATTTGATGACCCGGTAAACGCGATTAAAAAATTTTACGGAGATAATATAACGGACGAATTTATGCCTGCGGTAGTTATAGATAACGGTGCTGAAAATGACGGCAGGATAAAAGACGAAGACGGCGTATTATTTTTTAATTTCAGGGCGGACAGGGCAAAACAGTTGACTATGGCCCTTACCTTTAACAGTTTCGATAAATTTTCACGAAAGGATTTTAAACCGGTTAAAAATTTCATAACGATGACTAAATACGACGATTCGTTTGAAAATAAATATATTATAGAACCTCAAAATTATTCCAATATTTTAGGGGAGGTTATATCTGATCGCGGTTTTAACCAGCTCAGAATTGCCGAAACGGAAAAATACGCCCACGTAACTTATTTTTTTAACTGCGGCAGGGAAGAGCCGTTTAAAAATGAGGACAGGCTTTTAATATCTTCGCCGAGAGAATTTAAAACATATGATTTGATACCGGAAATGAGCGCATTTAAAATTAAAGACGCGCTCATCGGAAGAATAAAATCGGGAGCATACGAATTAATAGTCTGCAATTTTGCAAACTGCGATATGGTAGGACATACGGGAAACTACTCAGCCGCTATAAAGGCTGTTCAGGCGGTTAATTCCGTTATAAGCGAAATAATACCGGTTGCCTTAGGCCTCGACTGTGTTTGCATTATAACGGCAGACCATGGAAATGCGGAAACTATGAAAGGCGATAACGGAGAGCCTATGACCAACCACACCTTAAATCCGACGCCGTTAATTATAGTATCAAACGATGCAAAAGAATTTCCGCCGCTAAAACCCGGCAGGCTTGCGGACATTGCGCCTACTATCCTTAAACTGCTCGGTTTAAATATACCGGAGGAGATGACCGGACGCGTTTTATGGGAATAATTTCATTTGCTTATACCGGTAAAAATATAAGATTAGATCTTTTTTTGACGACGAAGCTGCCAGAGAAAACAAGGTCGTTTATTAAAAAACATATATTAAGCGGCGCGGTCGAAATTAACGGCGCGGTCGTAAAAAAATCCGCTTATACATTAAGAGAAGGCAGTATAATAACTTTTAAAGAGCCGGAGATAATAAAATCAGGCATACAAGCCTTTGATTACGATATCGAAATAATTTACGAAGACGATTATATCGCTGCGGTAAACAAACCGGCGGGGATTCCGGCTCACCCCGGGAAGGGAAATTATAACAATACGCTGGTAAATATTTTAATAGGAAAGATATCCAACCTTTCAGGTATAGGCGGCGTTGAAAGGCCTGGAATAGTACATAGGTTAGACAAAGATACGTCCGGCATAATGCTGATAGCAAAAAACGATTTTTCGCATAACGCCCTTGCATATAGCTTTAAAAACCGCGAAATTAAAAAAACTTATTTTGCCGTAACTTACGGCATTATTACACAAAAAGGCGGATGTATCGAGGGGTTTATAAAGAGAGACCCCAAGAGCAGGATTAAAATGGAAATGAATAAAAAAGAAAACGGAAAACATTGCGTTACCCGTTTTGAAAACGTAAAATCGATAAGAGGCGCCGCAACCCTCCTTAAAGTAATGCCGGAAACGGGGAGAACCCATCAAATCAGAGTTTCTCTTTTTGAAAACGGATATCCTATCGTAGGAGATAAGATTTACAAAAGAAAAGATATTGAAGGCAAATACAAAAGTTTAAATTTTGTTAAAAGACAGATGCTGCACGCATATATGCTTGAATTTCCGCATCCTGAAACAAAAGAAAAAATAATTTTAAAGGCAAAAGTTCCGGATGATATGCTCTGGGCTTTTGGTTCGGATTATTCGGATGCCGTCTTATGATTTACCTTTGCGGAGGCTTAAATAAGACAGACATTGAAAATGCCGGTATTGTTTATGGTTTCATGGATAGTTCCTTAGATTTTAATCCCGGGAATTTAACGGCAAGAAAAGAACTTTTAAAAAAAACGGTGCATTATTCGTACGAGGTCGAACAAAGCCACGGTATCAATATAGCCGTTTTAGATGAAAAATTTAAAGAAGCGGCAAAAGATAACTGCAATGTTTTTGATATAAACAATGCGGACGGAGTTTTTACTAAGGAACGAGGCATAGCGCTGTGTATAAGAACGGCGGATTGCGTCCCGGTGCTTTTTGCCGATATTAATAATACCGAACGTGTTATAGGAGCGGTCCATTGCGGCTGGAAAGGCGCTTACGGCGGGATAATAAAAAACGCAAAAAATATTTTAACGGATGAATTTAAGGCAGATATTGGCGGCATCTTAATAATAATAGGACCGTCGATCTGCAGGAAATGTTATGAAGTTAAAGAGGATTTTTTAAATTTATTTTTAGCAAAAGATACCTTAAATAAAAAATTTTTTGATAAAACCGTGAATGAAAATCGAATTTTTTTTGATTTAAAAGGTTTTATAAGAAACGAATTGATTTCGAACGGATTTAGCGATAAAAATATTTACGATTTAAATATATGCAATTTTGAAGATGCCGGTTTTTTTAGCTACAGGCGCGATAAAGACGTTAAAAGGCAGGTTTCTTTTATAGCGGTTTTATGAATTAGAGGTGTTTTATAAAATGATTAAAATCGGATTAACCGGTTCTATAGGTTCGGGGAAAACATCCATCCTTAATTTATTTAAAAATTACGATTTTTTAACATTAAATCTTGACGAAGAAGCAAGCAAAATTATAAACAAAAATAGAGCTGAATATAAAAAAATTGTTGATTTTTTCGGTAAAAACATTTTAAATAATGATTATGAGATAGATCGCAAAATTCTTGCCGGTATAATTTTTTCCGACGTCTCAAAAAAAAAGGTTTTAGAAGATATAATCTATCCGCCTTTGAGGGCAGACATAGACCGTATAATTAAAATAAGCCGGAGACCTGCCGCGATAATCGAAGGGGCGGTTATTATAGAATCCGGATATTATCTTAACTTAGATAAAACCATCCTTGTCGCCTGCGATTTTTCGAGAAGAATTAAAAGAACGTATAAAAAATTCGATTTTGAAGATTTTATTAAAAGAAATAAAAATCAGTTAAGCGAAAAAGAAAAAATTAAAAAATCCGACTTTATCATAAACAATAATTACGGATTTAAATTCTTAATTCCTCAAATTAACTCGTTTATACACTTTTTAAATAGTTTATATAAAATTAATTTTCCCGTTCCGGAATAAAAATAAATAATTCAATAATATTGGACGGGGACATACTTGAGTCTGTCCCCTGATAGGGGTATTGCTTATGGAAGAGCATATAAAATGTGAAGATTTGGGCTACAAATTTATAAAAGAGTTATTAGATTTTGCGTATCAAAAAAAAACGATCGAGGAGGTGATGCATTTCGTTAATATTGCGTTTGAATTTACGTTTGGAGCAACGGCGATAATGTTTATATACAGAAAGTACAACGTCGAAGAAAGCGTCGAAATATCCAGAGGCTTTTCGCACGAGTTTATTAAAAGAACTAATGAAACTCCGCCTACGGCTTTGCTGCAAGAAATAGCTCCGTTAAAAAACGGACTATATATAGATTTTAAAAAAGAAAGCGATAAATACGATAAATACCGTAATTTATTTGAACATGAAAATGTTTCCGAGATGTACGCGTATGAACTGAAAACCGCCTATACGGATTCGTATTCCGTGATAATATATTCGGTACCGGGATTTAAGAATTGCGGCGCCGATAAAATTGAAGTTTTCGACACCATTTTTTCGGTAATCGCTTATATTTTAAACTCAAATAAATGTATTCAGACTATGAGAGACTGTTCGCAGGTTGATTACGTATCGGGACTCAATAATTTTAAATATTTCCATGAAAAGCTTTTTCAGGAAATGCAAAAAGTAATTAACGACAAAGGCCGGTTGTCCGTTTCATTGATTTCCGTAAATCAATTAAATAAATTAAATTCTATGAACGGCCATCAGGCGGGTGACAAAAATATCGGAATCGTTGCAAATATTATTAAAAAAAATATAAGGGCATTCGATACGGCTTCGAGATACGGCAATAAGTTTATAATTTTATTTCCTAATATTGGAAAAGATACGGCAAAGGATATTCTAAAGGCTATATTGTCGGAAACCGAAGACGTATTCAAAAAAGAAAATCAGACCATATTATCTCTAAATGCCGGAGTTTCGACCTTCCCCGACGACGGCAATAATGAACGGACTATTTTAGATATAGCCGAAGGACGCCGCATCGATGCGAGAAGGATGAACAGGTGGGCATGCCTGTAAATAACAAACAAGAAATAAAAGCACAAAGAATAAAAGCACAAAAATAAAATTTTAAAGGAGCATTTATGAACATTAAAGAATTATCGGTAAAAAAAATTAACGAATTACTGCAAATAGCAAAGGATTACAATATAGACGGCGCATCGGGCATGCGGAAACAGGACCTGATATATGCCCTGCTTCAAGCGGAAACCGAAAAAAGCCAGCAGACGGAAAAAAACGGATTAATTTCGGGAGAAGGGGTGCTTGAAATCCTGCCCGACCAGTATGGATTCTTAAGATCGCTTGAGGCGAACTATCTTCACGGTCCCGACGATATTTACGTATCGCCTTCACAGATCAGGAAATTCGGTTTAAGAACGGGGGATACTATTCGCGGAGTCATAAGGCCGCCAAAGGACAGCGAAAGATTTTACGCCCTCTTAAAAGTCGAAAGCATAAATTTTGAAGATCCCGAAATTGCAAAGGAAAAGATTTTATTCGATAACTTAACCCCTTTATATCCGGAAGAAAAAATAAAGCTTGAATTTGACCCTAAAAATTTATCTACCCGGCTTATGGACCTGTTGATTCCTATCGGTAAAGGACAGAGAGGGTTAATAGTCGCCCCTCCGAGAACCGGAAAAACAATGCTCTTGAAAGACATCGCCCATGCTATAAATACCAATCATAAAGAGATTTTTCTTATGGTTCTTTTAATAGACGAAAGGCCGGAAGAGGTTACGGATATGCAAAGGTCGGTTAACGGCGAAGTAATCAGCTCGACATTCGACGAACCGCCCCAGAGACATATACAGATTGCCGAAATAGTTATAGAAAAAGCAAAAAGATTAGTGGAAACGGGAAAAGACGTAGTTATATTATTAGATTCAATTACCAGGCTTGCACGCGCATACAACGTTACCATTCCGTCTTCGGGAAAGGTTTTGTCCGGCGGAGTGGACTCGAATGCCTTGCATAAACCCAAAAGATTTTTCGGAGCGGCGAGGAACATCGAAGAGGGAGGCAGCCTCACCATAATTGCCACGGCATTAATCGACACCGGTTCAAGAATGGACGAAGTAATTTTTGAAGAGTTCAAAGGAACGGGAAACCTTGAGGTCAACTTAGATAGAAAATTATCCGAAAAGAGGGTTTTCCCGGCCATAGATATTAATAAATCAGGCACCAGAAAGGAAGAACTTCTCGTAGATAAGGACCATCTGAAAAAAATCTGGATATTAAGAAAAGTTTTGTCCGGTATGGACACCCCAGACGCAATGGAATTCTTGATAGACAAAATCAAAAATACTAAATCCAACGCCGATTTTTTAAATCTGATGAATCAATAAACGGTTAAAATTTCGAAAATATGATATATTATACTCATGTCAAACGAAAATATTAATCTGCCGGTTAATGCTTCGGATATTTTAGAGAACATAAGCGACGGCGTGATAGTTATAGATGAAAATTATAAAATAGTCTATGCAAATAAACGCTTTTTGGATGATGCAGGAATCCCCCCTTCCGAAGTAATAGGCGGTTATTGCTATAAAGTAAGCCATTTTAGGGACGAACCCTGCGATCCTCTTTTGGAATCATGCTCCATAGAAGAGGTAATTAAAAAAGGCAAAACGGTTAAAGTCATACACGGCCATTACGGCCCGCAAAATCGAGAAATTGCCGTAGAAATAAATTCTTCGCCTTTTTACGACGCCGAAACGGGAAAAAAATATGCCGTAGAGGTTTTAAGGTGTCTCGGAAACGGCTCCAACGCCCATCTAAAATTTAACCTTTCACAGAGACTTTCCGAAGTCGGCCTCTTAGCCGAGGGCGTTGCTCATGAGATAAATAATCCGCTGAATAATATTCTCGCCTCTATAGACATGATAAAAATGTGCGCGGACAGCAGCGGTCTGACTCAGAATGCGGATATCGCAAACGTAATGAAAGAAGGCGGATGCGATATAAAAAAATATTTTGATTTAATGAAGCAGGAGATTGAAAGATGTAAAGATATTACAAAAAAACTTCTTATCCTATCCAGACCCGTTTCAAATTCCACGGATATAGTAAACGTCAATAATTCATTAGAAGAAAGCCTTACCCTTCTGTCTTTTACCGCAAACAAAAAAAATATTATGATAAAGAAAAACCTTGCGCCCCATATTCCCTTAATAAGTTTTTCGGAGGCGGGCTTAAGGCAGGTTTTATTGAATATAGGACTAAATGCCATACAGGCTGTCGAAGAAAATTCAGGGATAGTTTATTTTATAACCAAAAAAATTAAGGAATATATTTATATAATAATAATAGATAACGGCCGCGGTATTGCGCAGGAAGATATCAAAAAAATTTTCGACCCGTTTTTTTCTAAAAACAAAAATTCCGCGAGTACCGGACTGGGTCTTTCTATATCTCTTAGTATAATTAAATCTCTCGGAGGCTCTATAGAGGTCAGATCCAAAATGGACCTCGGCACAAAATTCGTCGTAAAGGTCCCCGTTAAAAGGAATTTTTCCGAAAATAAATCAGGAAAAATAATCGATAGCAAATCAAATTAAATAAATTTTCACTATGGATAACAATTCTATTTCTATACTTATAGTAGATGACGATATAAATTATAGGACAATACTTTTCGACTACTTAAAAAGCGAGGGTTATGACGTAGTGTCCGTAGGTTCTGCCGAAGAGGCTATAAATAGGCTGGAAAAAGATTTCTTCAATATTATAATATCGGACCTGAAATTACCCGGAAAATCCGGAATAGATCTGCTAAATACCGTGAAATCAAGGTCTAAAGATGCCGAAATGATTATTCTGACCGCTTTCGGAAGCGTAGATTCCGCCGTAGCGGCATTAAAAATAGGAGCTTGCGATTATTTAGTCAAACCTTTAAGTCTGGAAGAACTCAGCATAACGATAAAAAGACTTATCGAGAAAATAAATCTTAAGAATTATGCGTCTTATTTCAAGCGTGAAATTTTTAAAAGATTTTTTATAGGAAAATCGAAAGCGGCTGTCAAGGTCATAGAGGATATTACAGTTGCCGCAAAATCAAATCTAAACGTTCTTATTTCCGGAGAGTCGGGTACCGGCAAAGAACTTAGCGCAAACCTGCTCCACAGGCTTTCTCCAAGGAGGGATAATCCTTTTATTATAGTCGATTCATGCAATCTCTCGGAAAACCTTTTTGAATCCGAATTGTTCGGCCACGAAAGAGGTTCTTTTACCGGAGCCGACGTTCTCAAAAAAGGGCTTTTGGAATATGCCGATAAGGGAACGATTTTCATAGACGAAATAGGAGAGGTGAGCGGCATAATACAAAGCAAGCTTCTGAGGATAATAGATACCAAGAGCTTCAGAAGGGTAGGTTCTTCCAAAAATCTTTTTATAGATACCAGAATTATAACGGCAACAAATAAAAATCTTAAAAATATGGTTGAAGACGGCCGTTTCAGAGGAGATTTATTTTACAGGATAAGCGGGTTTACGATAGAGCTTCCGCCTTTAAGGGAAAGAAAAGAAGATATTCCCCATTTAGCGCATTATTTTATGACTAAAGAAAATAAAATTCAATTTTCAAAGCCTATTTCGCAGTCCGCTATGGATAAGCTTATGAATTACGACTGGCCGGGAAACGTAAGGGAATTAAAAAACGTTATAGAAAGAGGCATAGTATTGTCCGAAGGGAAAGACGAAATCCCCGAGGGAGCCATACAGCTCGAAATTTCAAACGCTAAAAATTATTACGGCGGAAAAGAGTTCGAAATTTTCGAGAAAAATTTATCTTTAAAAGAAATAGAAGAAAAATATATAAATTATCTCCTTTCCAAAGGGCTTACTAAATCAGAGATTGCGCGGATTATAGGGGAAAGCGAAAGATCCGTTTACAGAAAACTTTCGGCAATAAAGATTTAATTATTTTTATTTATTTATTTAATTAATTGATTTAAAATTAATAAAAACCGCCGAGGTAAATCGGCGTATATTTTCAATTTAACGCTGGGGGGTATTATATGAACTTTTCAAGAATCAAAAAAGTTTCGATTAAGACCAAACTGCTCGTCTTAATTTTTGTAATTTTAGTTTTAATGCTATCTTTTTTAACTTATTACGCCGTTATTTACCAGAACAAAATGTCCGTAAAAACGACGTCGTTCGATGCCGTCGTTACCGCAAAGACGATGCTGTCCAGCATGAACGGCATGATGCTCAACGGTACTATAGCCAAGAAGTCTGACAGAAGGCAGTTATTCGGCATATATCAGAAGATTAAGGGAATTAAGTATTTCAAGGTCGTAAGAGGCGGTTCGGTCGATAAAGAATTCGGCGCAGGTTTAAAACAGGAAATTCCGACGTCTAATTTCGACAAAGAAATACTTGCATCTAACAAGGAGATAACGAAAGTTTACGAAAAAAACGGACAGAAATATTTAAAAGTAGGAGTTCCTTTTACGGCGGAAAAGATGTCCCGCGGCATAGACTGCCTTATGTGCCATACGGTTAAAGAGGGAACCGTCCTAGGCGGAGTAGAACTAGTTTATTCTTTAAAAAATACGGTAAACGCTTCAAATATTTTTATGAGAAATATTATTATTTTCTCGATTATACTGATCGTTTTATCGATTATAATAATATATGTTCTTCTTAAACAGGCTTTTATTAAGCCTATCACCGTTTTTTATCGCAGGGTCAGAGATATATCGAAGGGCGAAGGAGATTTAAGCAAATTGATTCCTATGGATTGTTTCGATAAGACGGTAATTATTGCCAAACGCCATAAAAACTGCATGCTTAAGGAAGACGAACTGGGACCGAGATGCTGGGACAAGCAGATAGAGCAGTTCGGCGAAAAAGGAGAGCATGTCTGTAAAAAATGTTATGTTTATAAAAATTCGGTTTACGATGAGATAACCTCGGTCGTCAACGAATTTAATAAATTCATTATCGATATAAGGGAAATAGTAAAATCCATCACCGAAGAGGCAATGACTATCGTCGATGTCAGCACTACCATAGAAGGCCATGTGGATGAAATCAGCGGCAAAGCGCAGGAACAGGCGGAAATCGCTACTCACGTAGCTGCGGCTTCCGAAGAAATGTCCCAGACTATTAAAGAGATTGCCAAGAATACCCAGAATGTAAGTTCTATCGCAAAGGAAGCGTCGGACAGCGCCAAAGACGGTTTCGATATAGTCGAAAAATCTATTTCAGGCATTAAAAACGTCGCCGTTCTTACCAAGCAGTTAGGCGGTCTTATAAGCGGATTAGAAAAAAGCTCTTTCGAAATAGGCGAAATCATTTCGGTTATAAACGACATAGCCGACCAGACCAATCTGCTCGCCCTTAACGCCGCAATAGAAGCCGCACGTGCGGGAGAATCCGGCAGGGGATTTGCCGTAGTAGCCGACGAAGTAAGGAAATTAGCCGAAAGAACCGTTAAAGCCACTAAAGAAATAGTATCCAAAGTTCAAACTATGCAGCAGAGCACGCAGGATACTAAAACATCTATGGATAAAACGATGAGTGAGGTCGATTTGTCCGTGGGTTATGCTTCAAAGGCGGGCGAATCTTTAGACGGTATAGAAAAAAGCATACTAAGTTTAACCGACCAGATCAGTTCCATAGCCGCCGCATCGGAAGAACAGACCGCGGCAACCAACGAGATATCCCAGAATATTGAAACGGTATCCAGCCTTTCTATATCTAATTCCGAAAAATCTTCGAAGACTGCCAAAGAGGCGGCTTCAATATACGGAGAGCTTGAAATATTGATAGGCATATTGAAAAAGTTTAAATATTAAATTTATTAAGAAAGGAGGAATATTATTTGGAAAATCATGAGGCATCGGCTTCGCGCAAGTCAACTTTCGACAGTTTGGCGAATACAAAAGATATCTATGTTCCTTCAAAGGAAACGGCAAAAAACAGTTATGTGGACGACTATGACAAGCTGTATGATTATTCTATAAAAGAAAACGAGAAATTCTGGGACGAAACGGCAAATCAGTTAGACTGGTTCAGGCGCTGGGACAAAGTTCTGGACTCGTCCAATCCGCCTTTTTATAAGTGGTTTACGGGAGGCAAAACCAATATAGTCCATAACGCCTTAGACAGGCACATAGCCACATTCCGCAAAAACAAGCTTGCTATAATATGGGAAGGGGAGGACGGCAGTGAAAGAGTTTACACTTATTTTTCTTTATATAAAGAGGTCAATAAGTTTGCAAACGTCCTTAAAAGTTTCGGGATAAAAAAAGGCGATACCGTTACGATATATCTTCCGAATATACCCGAAATTGCCATAAGCATGCTTGCATGCGCAAAGATAGGGGCAGTCCACAGCGTGGTATATGCCGGGTTTTCGGCTTTGGCATTGAAGGATAGAATACTCGATGCGCAGAGCAAACTGCTTATTACCGCGGACGGGGCTTTCAGGGGAGGAAAGGTCGTAGAGCTTAAAAGAATAGCAGACGAAGCTGTTACCAAAGCCCCGGTGGTTCAAACCGTCATCGTCGTTAAAAGAACCGGTAAAGACGTTGCCATGGATACGTCCAGAGATTTTTATTACGACGAGCTAATGAAACTCCCCATAGCCAATCCATATTTAAAAACCGAAGAACTTGATTCCGAGGACCCTCTTTTTATACTTTATACCTCGGGAACGACCGGCAAGCCTAAAGGAATTCTTCATGTTCACGGAGGATATTCCGTCGGCACGTATATAACCTCCAAATATGTTTTTAATATCAAAGACAACGACACTTACTGGTGTGCCGCAGATCCCGGCTGGATAACCGGTCATTCATACATTATATACGGCCCCTTAATTAACGGGGCGACGACGCTTATGGTCGAAGGTTCTCCTTATTATCCTTATCCCGACAGATGGTGGAGAATCGTCGAAAAACACGGGGTTAATATTTTTTATACCTCTCCTACGGCAGTAAGAGGGGTTATGAGATTCGGCGAAAACTGGCCTAACAGGCATAATCTAAGCTCCCTTAAAATATTGGGGAGCGTAGGCGAGCCTATAAATCCTGAAGTCTGGCGCTGGTATTACAAGCATATCGGCAAGGAAAGATGCCCTATAATGGATACGTGGTGGCAGACGGAATCAGGAATGTTTTTAATAACGCCAGTTCCTACGATGTCTTTAAAACCCGGTTCGTGCGGAAAGCCTTTTTTTGGAATAGATGCGGATATATTCGATGAAAACGGTAAAAGCGTGAAAGCGGGCAAGGGCGGCTATCTCGTAGTCAAGAAGCCGTGGCCTGCAATGATGAGAACTATTTATAAGGATGAAAACAGATACAAAGAAACATATTTTTCTAAATTTGAAGGGGCGTATCTTGCCGGCGATACCGCAAAACGCGACGAAGACGGATATTTTTACGTTATGGGCAGGATAGACGACGTAATAAAAGTTTCGGGATACAGATTAGGAACGGCTGAAATAGAAAGCGCCATAATAACGCATGAATCTGTTGCCGAATCCGCCGTTATAGGAAAGCAGCATGACGTCAAAGGTAATGCCATCAAAGCCTTTATAGTTTTAAAGCCTAATGTAGAGAAAAGCGATGCGCTTGCGGACGATATTAAAGCCAATGTCGGAAAAACTTTAGGGCCTATCGCAAAACCGGATGAAATAGAATTTGTGGACTCTCTCCCTAAAACCAGAAGCGGAAAGATTATGAGAAGAGTTTTAAAGGCTAGGGAAATGGGAATAGACGAAGGCGACTTATCTACAATAGAAGAAGATTAATAAATTTAAAAATAACGGAGGATTTTAATTTGAAGTTTAAATTGTTAGATTCTATAGAAAAAACTTTAAAAGAAAAAGGGGTAAGAGAATTTGGCCGTGTTTTTGTTTTTGGAGTTTTTCAAAACGAAGAGAATAGTTTCCTGCAAAATAAAAATTTTAAGGAATTCGATTTTATTTATAAAAGAATAAAGCAGCTGGGTTTTAAGGCAAAAAAAGGGAAAAATATAATTATTGAATCTCCGGTTTATTCCTTGATTTACGGATTAGACAAGAAGGATAAATTCAATTACGATTCTCTAAGAAATTTTATATCAAGTTCTTCAAAAATAGCCAGAACAAATAAAATTAAAGACATAATTTTTATAATTCCCGAATTGCCCGCAGAACATTATATAAAGAGCGGTCTATTTTATTTGTCGGCCTCTGTTGCGGAAGGAGCCGAATTAGGTTTATACGAATTTAAAAAATATATTACTCACGACAAAGAAAAAAACAATAATAAAATTATCTATCCTGAAACTATAAGCATCTATTTTAATAGTTTAAAAATAACCAAAAATATAATAAGCACGGTGGAAGAAGGTTTTGATTTCGGCAGAAAAACTTCTCTTGCGGTTAATTTTGCGCGGGATATAGTCAATGAGCCCGGAAATGTGGTTACCCCTGAATACTTAGCCGGCATCGCAAGAGGAATATCCGCGGGAAAAAATATGGAATGCGAGATATTTAACGAAAAAGAAATAGTAAAAAAAGGAATGAACGCTTTTTACGGAGTAGGACAGGGGTCAAAAAACCCGCCGAGGTTTATTCATCTAACTTATAAACCTCAAAACAAGTCAAAAAATAAAAAAAATAAAAAAATTGCAATTATCGGCAAGGGAATAACTTTCGACAGCGGCGGTCTTTCCTTAAAACCGGCAGATTTTATGACGACTATGAAATCCGATAAATCCGGAGCATGCGCAGTTCTGGGAATAATGAAATACATTCAAGACTTTGATATAAATTTAGAAGTTCACGGGATTATAGCGGCATGCGAAAATATGCCTGACGGAGGCGCTCAGAGGCCGGACGATGTGGTTATGGCGCTTAACGGAAAAACTATCGAGATAGAAAATACCGATGCGGAAGGCAGGCTGACGCTGGCGGATGCTTTAACCTTCGCTTCCAATCTCGAAGCGGATGAAATAATAGACCTTGCAACGCTGACCGGCGCATGCGTGGTTGCGCTCGGGGAATATACTTCCGGCGTTATGGGGAACGATAAAGATTTAATAAATAATATAATATCCGTTAGCCAAATTTCCGGCGAAAGAATGTGGGAACTGCCTTTCGACGACAATATGAAAGAAAAACTTTCAAGTCCTATAGCAGATTTAAAAAATGTAGGAAACAGATACGGCGGGGCTATTACCGCAGGGATGTTTCTCGAAGAATTCGTATCCGATAAAATTAAATGGTGCCACATAGATATAGCCGGTCCGGCTTTTACCAAGACAGGTTTTGCTTATAACCCCAAGGGAGGCACCGGGGTCGGAACCAGAACTTTGCTTTACTATCTGAATCAGCATAAAATTTAACGGCAACCCAAATCACTATTTAGAATTTTTTATATATGAATTACCTGAATTACTTAATGTCATTGCGAGCGCAGCGAAGCAATCTCGTTTTAGATTGCTTCGCTGCGCTCGCAATGACTGGTTCTCGCAATGACTGGATAATGGAATTTATTAAATATTTTCTAAATCGGGATTAACGGCAATATTTTTATTGATTAAGCGGGTTTCATATGATATATTTCATATTATAATATTAAGTTATAAAAATTGAAGGAGTTTTTTTGAATTCTTTTCTGCCTATTCTCATAATGCTTGCGGTAGCAATTTTATTTGCCGTATTTACTATTATAGCCTCTAATTTTATAGGGAAAAAAACTTTTGAATCCGGAAAGCTAAAGGCCTATGAATGCGGGGTAGAGCCTGCCGGAGAACCGCATGTAAGATTCGATATTAAGTTCTATCTTATCGCCATTTTTTTTCTTCTCTTCGACATAGAAGCCCTTTTTTTATTTCCATGGGCGGTAATTTTTTCTAAATTAGGATTTTTAGGTTTTATCGAAATGTTCTTTTTTATTATAATATTAGTTTTAGGTTTAATGTATGTCTGGCTTAAGGGGGCGCTCAAATGGGAATAGAAGAGCATTTAGGCGATAATATCATTACCGCCTCTTTAGATAAAATAGTTTCATGGGGCAGAAAATGGTCTATATGGCCTGCAACTTTCGGCTTGGCATGCTGCGCTATTGAAATGATGACCGTCGCCTCTTCAAGATACGATTTCGACAGATTAGGATTGATATTCAGGTCGAGCCCAAGGCAGGCCGATTTAATTATCGTATCCGGCAGGGTTTCATATAAAATGGCACCTATGGTTAAAAGGATTTACGACCAGATGCCTAATCCAAAGTGGGTCATCGCAATGGGCGACTGCGCTTCATCGGGTGGACTGTTTAACGTTTACAGCATAGTCCAGGGCGTCGATAGAATAATTCCCGTCGATGTTTATGTGCCGGGCTGTCCTCCAAGACCGGAAGCCCTGATTTACGGCATAGTGAAGCTTCAGGAAAAGATAGAAAAAGGGACGCTGAAACATGAAGAGCCTCCTAAAATTCTAAGGTAAATATAATATATTATAACGTGTATATTTAAACTAAATGAACTCCGACAATATGGATGTAACGTTCGCATTAACCGTTATTAAAGAATCTATGTCTAAATCGATTATTGCTTCGGATGCTATTAACGGAGACGTGCATATACAGATTAAAAAAGAAGATTTGCTTGAATTTGCGGTATTTTTAAAAACCGATTCCAGATTAGAGTTTGATATGCTGTCGGATTTATTTGCCGTCGATTATCCGAAAAGACCGGAAAGAATAGAAGTAATTTACAATTTTTATTCGATAAAAAATAATTTCAGGGTTTTTATCAAGGCCGCCGGTAAAGCCGATGAAACGGAGTATCCGAGTTTAACCCCCATTTATAATTCTGCCGACTGGTTTGAAAGAGAAGTATATGATATGTTCGGGCTGAAATTTAAAGGTCACCCGGATTTAAAAAGAATATTAAATCCAGACGACTGGGACGGACACCCGCTTCTTAAAGACTATCCTTTAAGAAAAAGACCGGAGCCCGAAGAAATTAAAATGGATGCCCCGGGATACATCGAGTTAGAAAAAATATAACAATATTAAAAACTATTTCAACGATGTTCGAATATAAAGATTTTCTCATAGAAACGGATAAGTTTGCGTTAAACATCGGTCCATCTCACCCTGCCACCCATGGCGTTCTTAGAGTTTTAGTCCAGTTGGACGGAGAAACCGTTATTAATGCCGAGCCTATAATAGGTTATCTGCATACTAGTATGGAAAAGTTTGCGGAATTCAGGACATACCATCAGGCGGAAACCATTACCGACAGGATGGACTATGTTTCCGGAGCTTCCAATAATCTCGGTTATATCCTTGCGGTGGAAAAACTCTGCGGAGTTAAAGCTCCTAAAAGAGCCGAATACGTGAGAGTTATTCTTGCGGAATTTACAAGGATAAGTTCCCATCTTGTATGGCTTGCGACGCATGCCGTAGATCTCGGCGCGTTGACCGAGTTTTTATATTGCTTCCGCGAAAGAGAACTTATATTAGACATAATAGAAACGGTTACGGGCGCGAGGATGACCCCTTCTTTTTACCGCGTAGGCGGTCTTGCAATGGACGTGCATAAAGATTTTTTCGATAAAACAAGAGACTTTATTAAAATTTTTCCGGATAAAATCGTCGAGTATGAAGCGCTTCTTACAAAAAATAAAATATGGTTGGAAAGGACGAAAAATTTAGGAATAATTTCTGCCGAAGATGCTATAAATTTTGCATTATCCGGACCGTCGCTCAGAGGAAGCGGAATAAAATACGACGTCAGAAAAGCAAACCCTTATTCGCGTTATGAAGATTTCGATTTTGAAATACCGACGGGAGAAACGGGAGACGTTTACGACAGGTATTTAGTCAGAATGGAAGAGATGAGGCAGAGCCTTAAAATAATAGCTCAGGCAATAGAAAATGTTCCGGAAGGCGAATACTTAAGTTACGATGAATATCCCAAATATGTTATTCCTCCCAAGAAGAGGGCATTAACGACTATGGAAGGGATGATTTCTCTTTTTAAATACGGAATGGAAGGCATAAAGCCTCCTAAAGGAGAGGCTTACGTTTCCATAGAAAATCCTAGAGGAGAATTAGGTTTTTATATGGTATCGGACGGTTCGGCTTTTCCATACAGAATGAGAGTAAGACCGCCGTCGTTTTGCAATATAAGCGCGTTGAATAAAATGGTCAAGGGGCATCTGGTAGCCGATTTAATAGCGATTATGGGAAGCGTAGATATATTGCTTGGAGAAGTGGACAGGTAAGATAAATTTAATCATATTTTAAATTTAATTATTATGAAGATTATAGATAAAATAGGTTCAAAATTAGATATTTCATACTTTAAGAGATCAGGACATACCAATATTTCTTCCATACTCAATTGGCAGGGAGTAGCTTTACTTGACGATAAGGACAACAAAGTTGATTTGGCAAGATGTTATATGCAGGAACTGCAAAAGATTTCCTGCGGCGTTTGCACGCCTTGCATGGTTGGAACCTCGGTTGCCTCCGATATTCTTGAGGATATATGCAACGGCCGCGCCGTCTTAGAAGATTTGGATAAACTTAAAAACCAATGCGATTGGATTTTATCGTCTTCTAAGTGTACTGTGGGAACCAAGGGGCCGCTTGCCGTTACGGAACTAATCGATAATTTTAAGGAAGATTTTGAGAATGCTATAATAAATAAGGAAATTATACCTAAAGGAAATTATATAGTTCATGTAACCGCCCCGTGTATTAACGGTTGTCCATCCAAACTCGATATTCCGAACTGGATTGAAAGAGTCAGGGACGGCAGATTTGAGGATGCCCTTGAATCCGCCAGAAGAAGTACCCCGTTGGCGGGAATTTTGGGAAGAACCTGTTTTCATCCGTGCCAGGATAATTGCCGCAGAGCTAATGTCGATGAACCTATTCAGATATGTTTAATAAGAAGGTTTGCCGCCGATAATCAATTTTATTCCAATGTTAAGCCAAAGTTTACAATCAAAGACAATGGAATTAAAGTAGCGATTATAGGCTCCGGTCCCGCAGGTTTAGCCTGCGCTTATTATTTGCGTTTAATGGGCTATTGGCCTGTAATATTTGAAGCATTACCGGTTTTGGGCGGCATGATGAGCGTCGGTATTCCAAAATTCAGATTGCCGCAAGAATTCTTAGATAAAGAAATTAACTACATCATTTCTACCGGAATTGAATATAAATTAAATCAAAAACTCGGGGTGGATTTTAAGATACGGGATCTTTTTGAGCAAGATTTTAAAGCTGTTTTCGTTGCTATCGGCGCTCATAAGGGGCAAAATATAGGTTTACCCGGGGAGGATGACAATCTTAAGGGTTTTTATGACGGAGTTAAGTTTTTACGCGATGTTGCGCTTGGAAACAAAATAGATATCGGCAATAAAGTTATAATAGAAGGCGGCGGCAATGTTGCTATAGATTGCTGCAGAACAGCTATTAGATTAGGGTTTAAAGAAGTTGTAGTCGTGTATAGAAGGGCAAAAGAGCAAATGCCGGCAGCGCCGTATGAGCTTGATACCGCGCTTAAAGAAGGCGTTAAATTCGAATTTCTTACCAATCCCGTAAGCATTATTCAAAAAGACGGGGTTGTTAAGGGTGTAAGATGCGGGAAAATGAAGCTTGGAGAACCTGATAAAAGCGGAAGAAGAAGTCCTATCGAGATAGAAGGAAGCGATTTTGATATTCAATGCGATTCATTTATTATGGCGGTCGGGCAGGTCCCGGATTTTGATTTTTTAAAAGATACGCCGGATATTAAAACAAATAAAGGCAAAACAATAGCAGCGGATGAATTTACTCATATGACCGATATGCAGGGAGTATTTGCCGGAGGCGATGCGTTAACCGGCCCTATGAGCATAGTCGATTCAAATCGCGACGGTAAAAATGCCGCAAGAAGGATAGACCAGTATATAAGAACCGGTTCATTCGAGGCGACCGACGATTGTCTTTTTGAATATCTGTTTGAAAAGATAGGCGTTTATGACAAAAAAGAGATGGTAGATTATACCGATTTTCCAAAAGGAAATTTAGCGGCCGAGCCGGTAGAAGAACCTGTTGAAGCGCGCATAAGCAATTTTATGGAGGCAGATAAAGGTTTAACAAGCGATGATGTCGTATATGAAGCCACAAGATGTATGAGATGTTATTTTCTCATGCTCGTAAAGTTTGAGGATTAGGAAAAGTGAATATCGAGATAACGATTGACAATAAAAAGATAATGACAAAATCGGGATTGACGATCCTTGAAGCCGCTTCTCAGGCTGGAATTAAGATTCCTACGTTATGTTATCTAAAAAGGCTCAGACCTATAGGTTCCTGCAGAATCTGCGTGGTTGAGGTTAAAGGAATTCAAAATCCGCTCCCTTCTTGCGTGGCAAGAGTAAAGGAAGGCTATGAAATCTTAACCGATACGGAAAAAGTATGGAAGGTAAGAAAAGAGTCATTGTCTCATCTTTTATTAGACCACCCTCTTGATTGTCCTGTTTGCGACAAATCAGGCGAATGCGATTTACAGAATCTTTCTTTTGAATTTGGTCTTACGACCCAAAAAAACAATAAAGGTTTTCCCGATAGAACGCATATATTTAAAAGCGATTTTATCGAATATACGGCAACAAGGTGCATTCTATGTTCTAGGTGTATCAGGGTATGCACCGATATGTACGGGAATCCGTTTTATCAAATTAAAAATAAAGGATACAACGGTTATATCGGTCTAAAGCTTGACGATAAATTGCAATTAGGTTCTAATCCATCGGAAAACTGCTCTTTTACCGAAATTAAGCCGGATATAAATTACTTAAATTGTTATTATTGCGGAAATTGCGTCGATGTTTGTCCCGTCGGCGCTTTGCTTTCAAAGCCTTCTAAATTCAAAGAAAGATACTGGCAGGAATCTCCTTTTTCATCTGTTTGCGATAAATGCTCCGCGGCATGCAGAATTGAATATTATAGATATGATAAAGAAGAATCGTTAGTCAGGACCGCTTCATTATTCGGCGGATATCTATGCAAATACGGTTTTTTTTATGAAGGAATAGGAATGGATAACGGATATTACATTTCATCGCCTTATATTAAAAAGAAATCCATGCTTGAAGAAACTACTTTTGAAAATTCCATAAAAGAACTTGCATTAAAAATTAAAAATATCTCGGAAAAAGGAGATATGAATAATACAGCTGTCTTAGTTTCTCCTAATGTCTCCATAAACGACGGTTTTGCAATAGCCGGATTTGTGAAAAATATTTTAAAGCCTGCATATTTTGATATTGCTGAGCCCGAATTTTATAGAACAAACTTTAACAAGTTTAAAGCCGTATTTAAAAGTGAAGAGTTATTTGATATTAAAGCTGTACGAAATTCCGAAATCATGCTCTATGTAGGCAGCATTGAAGACGATATTCCGTATGCTTTGTATAATATTATGAAAACTCATAGAGAACACGGCGGAAAGCTTTTGCTCGTAAACATAAAAAAAGATTCCGATTCTTCGTTAACTAGATTTGAAGATATAGCATATACCAGAAGAGATATAAATATATCTTCAATCCATGATTTTTTAACCGGTTTGCGGTCGGGTCTTTATGATTACTCATTCAAGAAAGACGATGAAATTGTAAAAAATATGCTTAAAGCAAATTCTATTTCCGTTATATTAGGCGACGGGCTTTTATCGGTATATGATATAAGTACGGATATTTTGATATTAAAAGAAATAGTCGAGTTTTTAAGAGATGAGCAGAAAACTTTATATATTTACCCGCTTATAAAACCTTTTAATTATAGAGGACTTTTAACTGCAGGCATAAATCCCTCGGAGAACGGTTTTTTAGGTTTCAATTCAATAAATTCAGGATTAAGCGGCAGGAAGATTAAAAATCTTATATATATAGGAGACGCCTCTAACGATTCTGTTTTTAAAGATATAGCTAAACATGCGGCGGATATGGATTTTTTAGCCGTTTTATCTTCTAAGGCAAGTATGCTGTCGGCCATGGCGGATATTGTTATACCGGTTAAGGATTTTCTTGAAAGCAGAAATTTACTTTATGAAAACTTTGAAGGAAACATAATAAATATAAACAATGAGTTTCACTTAGGAGGGGCCAGGCATGATATTTTGACCCTTTTAATTGAGATTTCGAACAGGCTCGGATATTCTTTTAATTATATAAAAGAAGAATTGCAGCGCTTTATAGATTCATTTAAAACAAAAGATATGATATATTATAATAAAATTAAAGCCAGAAGTAATTTTTACTATAACGATAAAACCAAAAAATTTTATTAATATGGATGTATTAACGGTGACGGACTAATGTTTTGGCTTATTGCAGATATTATTAAAATTTTAATCGTTTTTGCAGGTCTTCTCATGTCCGCCGCGTATCTCACCCTCTTAGAGCGCAAGATAGCCGCCAGAATACAAAACAGGATGGGTCCGATGGAAGCCGGATTTCATGGATTATTACAGCCCATAGCCGACGGAATAAAGCTGTTTTTTAAAGAAGATATTATCCCTGAAGGCGCAAATAAGTTCTTATTTCTTTTGGCTCCCATAATAGTCGTTATTCCGGCTTTGACCACTTTTGCCGTCATTCCTTTCGGAGCGCCCATAAAAATTATGGGACATATCGTTCCTCTTCAGGTTGCCGACGTAAACATAGGAGTACTTTTTATTTTGGCGTTAACATCGCTCGGCGTTTACGGAGTAGTGCTTGGAGGTTGGGCATCTAACAGCAAATATTCTTTGCTCGGAGCTATAAG
>JAJYYS010000111.1 GCA_021800745.1 bacterium | reverse complement strand
TTTTTTCTTTAATTTCGTCGCCGTAAACGTATCTGTAAATATTTCCGTCCGCATCCGCATTTTTTCCGTCGGGACTATCCGCTTTGCGAAATATTATTTTGTTAAATGTTTCCCCGCCGGAGAGTTCCTCGGCATTTCTTTTATCCGAATAAACGTAATCCGCAAGTTCGTCCATTATAAACAACCCGTTCATAAAAAATATTTCGTCCTTAGTGTAGTATCCGTTTATCTTGCCCCTCCACCCGGACAGTATTAAAAAAAACTTTCCGTAAGTTTTATTGAAAAGACCTTCGTCGAAACTCCCCGCTATTCTTTCCTGCCTTTCTTTCCTGAATTCGGCGAACGGGTCATCTCCCTCGTTGTTTTCGTGTTCGGCAGTTAATTTCTTTTCCTGTTCTTCGTTCAGCGACAAAAAAGGGATTTCCCTGCAGTAAATAAGAAGATTGTAAAAAAAAGCCAGAGCGCCGGTTTCGCTAATCTCGTATAAAAATTTGCACAGATCGAATAGATAAGGGCATATGTAATTTTTGTCGTTAAGTCTTGGCGCTGACGTCAACAATTCTTCATATGTTTCTATCAGGGCAGGAATATATTTTTTATCGGATTCCGCAAGTTTCTTCAAAGCGGAAATTACGGTTTGATAATAACTGCAAAGCAGTTCGTCGAAAATAAAGCAGTTTGCCCTCCCGTCCGTTAATATATCGGATTCCGCGGATTTCTCGTCCGCCGGTTCGCATTGTTCGAGATAAGCGCCGAAAGCCTTTCTGAACATTTCGATATGCGATGCAAGCAGTTCGTATTTTTCGGATTCTAAATTATTGCCGTGATTGTTTTTTTCCATAACGTTTTATTATCGTCCCCTATTAATATTATATGATATGATATTATTTAACGGATATTCGCTTATACGCCCGTCGCCAATTCTTTAACGATATTAATCAATGCCGTTTTAGCGATATTTTTGTCCGTTTCGTCGTCCGTTTTTGCGGCAAGCAGTCTCAGTTCTTCGCCGGTTTTTCCGTCTATAAACAATAATCTTAAATTTTCTCCCGTATCGGTAAGCATATTAAGCCTCATGGCAGAGTTGGTTTCCACGTCCAATTTAATATCGTTAAGCATTATCTTATCGTTTAAATCAAGATTGCCTATTGATTTTAAAAGATTTTTATAATTTTTTTCACCGTATGAAATTTCTTTATCGGCGGCATCTTCTTCGCTTATGCTTATATTTGCAGATTTGCGGGCGTCCGCCGTTCGGGAATAATACTCTCTGTAATAGCCCGTGTTTTTGTCTATCAGGATTTTATAGGAATCGGCAAGCCTGTGTGCGTCTTCGCTTATGGCGATAAGATTATTAACGTTTTCCCAGCCGTCGTCCTGAAGCTGTTTTATATGGTGGACTTCTATCCTGTCCGAAACCCCGCCCTTTTCGTTTCTTTTTGAGCCGCTTAAAAACTGCATATCTCTTGTTTTAACGTAATTCATGATTTTTTGCCAGTTATGGATAGATTCGATTTCTAAAATTTTTTTATCGTTCACCGTTACCTTGACGTTTTTAAAACCGTCGGTAGTATCTTTGTATTCCTTCAGCACTCCAAGCTCCGGCAGCTTATCGGAAAATATATCCGGACGGTTTTTATCGAACTTGAATTTATAGGAAGACGGGATTTCGCTGACGGCGTATTTTACCTGCTTTAACCCTTCCGCCGCGTTTCCTATATTTATAACTCCCGGCGCGGTATTTCTTGCGTCTATTCCGGGTGCGGTTTGTTTAAGGTCGAAATAGTTGTTAAGCGTAAATTTCGATAATTTGTATTCTTCGTTGAATTTTTCGTCGTATTTGGCATAATTACCGGCATATTTCGCCGAATTAATCTCTTTGAATTTTTCCGAAGACATAATAAGATTTTTTACCGTTATATTTCTACCGTACGGCGTCATAGAATTAAAAGACGCCCCCTGAACTTCGACGAAATTATTTTTTATGAATAAATCGTTAAAATTATTTCTAACGTCTTTGCTTATAAAGCCGTAAGTATTCAATAAAAAATTTTCGTCGCTCTTTATAATGAAGCCTGAATTTAAAAGCGCCTTTATTTCTCTTCCTCCTTCGGAAATATTCCGCGATTTAATCAGTTCCAAACCTGAATTTTGTTTCTCTTTGTAGGTATTTTTTTCAGCCGGAAGAATCCCGTTGCCCCATATGTTGATTTCCATTTAATTTTCTCCTTTTTGTCGCCTTTTCTTTTTTATTATATATATCAATATATCAAACAAATGTTGCGGCATTATGACGATATTGTTTCATTTCGGTTAAATTTTTGTTAAAAATATGTTAAGATATAAAATTAATTAAATATGAACAGAAATATATATATATATAATACGATTTCCCTCTCAAAGGAGCTTTTCAGGCCTATAAACGAGGACAGAGTTTTAATGTACGTCTGCGGAATCACGGCATACGACCTGTCGCACATAGGACACGCCAGAGCGTATATTACGTTCGATATAATCTGCCGTTATTTAAGGCGGCTCGGCTATAACGTAGTTTACGTCAGAAATTTTACCGATATAGACGATAAAATCATAAAAAAAGCAAACGAGGAGAATTCGACCGTAGAGAAAATTTCCTCGAAATATATAGACGAATATCATAAAGACATGGGCGCATTATCGGTTTTAAACCCGACTTACGAGCCTAAAGCCACGGAAACGATTCCAGAAATGATAAATTTGGCTTCGGGACTGATAAAAAACGGCAACGCCTACGAGATAAACGGAGACGTTTTTTTCAGGGTCGGTTCTTTTAAAGGCTACGGTAAACTTTCCCATAAAAATATAGACGAGCTTATCGCAGGTTCGAGAATACCGGTAAACGAAGAAAAGGAAAATTTTCTCGATTTTGCATTATGGAAAAAATCAAAAGAAGGCGAGCCGTCGTGGGACAGTCCGTGGGGTAAAGGCAGGCCGGGATGGCATATAGAATGTTCGGCGATGAGTATGAAGTTTCTCGGCGAGAGTATCGATATTCACGGAGGAGGTTCCGACCTTATATTTCCGCATCACGAAAACGAAATTGCCCAGTCCGAAAGCTATACCGGCAAAAAATTCGTGAATTACTGGATTCATAACGGGTTTGTCAACATAAACAGCGAAAAGATGTCGAAATCTCTTAAAAACTTTATTACGGTAAGGGATGTACTCGATAAATTTCATCCGGAAGCGCTCCGCCTCTTTTTTATGTTCACCCATTACAGGTCGTTCATAGATTTTTCGTTTGAAGGCATAGAAAGCGCCAAGCAGAGCCTGCTCAGGCTTTATCAGGCCGTAAATTTGTACGATGAATTTAAAAAAATAATAAAAGAAAACGGTATAGCCGTAAAAAAAGAGGACGTTTCCGCAAAGGTGGAAAATATAGAAAATTATAAGAACGATTTTTATAATTCGATGAACGACGATTTTAATACCGCTAAAGCTATATCGGTAATATTCGACCTTATAAGAAAAACGAATAAAATCATTAACGATTCTATGGCGCAAAATTTTATAAATTCGAGGAACGCGGTATTTTTAGACTCGGCCGCATTGTTTATAAAGGAATCTCTTTCCGGCATATTCGGGCTTTTAAACGATGACCCTAAGCGGTTTATCGAATCTAATCTTATCAATATAGCGGCGGACGGCGGCGTCGGCAGAGCTTATATGAACGAGGAAGAAATAAAAAAACTAATAGACAAACGGAATGAATTCAGGAAAAACAAAGAATACGGTTCGGCGGACGAAATCAGGAAATCCCTCCTCGAAAAGGGCATCGTGTTAGAAGATACCGGATTCGGGACCACTTATAAAGTTACGGGGCAAAACAGCAATAAATTAAATTAATACTCAAATCCAGATATATGATTTTATATATATGGATTCCCGCTTTCGCGGGAATGACACCAGATTAGTGAATATCAAATCACAGTTTAGTCATTCCCGCGAAAGCGGGAATCCAGAATTACTTAACATTAGAATATTTAAATAGTTTCTAAATAGGGATTTGGGTTAATATAATAAAAAATTAAGGGTTGAATCAATTATGAACGTCAAAGAAATGGCGGAAGAATTTCTTGTATGTCCGAAATGCCGAGGCAGTCTTATTTACAAAGAGTTTAAAGAAAAAGAACTGCTTATCTGCAAAAATTGCAGAGTTTATTATCCCGTCGAAGACGAAATCCCAATTCTCCTTTTAGAAGATGCAAAAAATATGGACGAAGCCGGTCTGGATTTAGACGATATATAATGAAAGTATTTGCAAAATTAAAGCAGTTTCTTTATTTAAACAAAGATTTTTTCGTTAAGACGCAAAAATATTTTCCGGCGGCAGACGGAGCGCCGAATGCCGTAAGCCCTGAAAGAATATGGCTTTATGCGGAATCTCTCGGTGAATTCAGGCTTGCGCTGTACATAATGGATATTATAAAATCTATATTGTCCGAAAAAAATGCCCCCGCCCCCGTTTTTTTTATAAGTTTTAAAACATTTTCGACCCTTTCGCTTGCGCAAAATAATAAAGACGGCGGAATATTATATTTTTTCCATCCTTTTTTCCGATTAAGGACAATTTTTAAAAAATACGTATATGCCGTAAAACCGAATTATTTTATCTCCGTCCAGCATCCGGTTTCCAAAAAATTAGTTAAAGAACTGCTGAATCCGGCTCTGGAGGCAAAATTGATTTTTATGGGAATAAGCACCGCCGGCTTAAAAAAAATGAATATAAACTCCGGAAAACCGGAAATTCCCGCCGGTTCTTCTTTATCCGCGGCAGTTTCGGGTTTCCCGGGCGCCGCTCCGGTTAAATTAGATACTTTGCCGCTGTCTTTAAAGTATATGTCCTGCTTTGAAAGCAATTTTGCCGTCGGGAACGGCGAAAAATATAATGTAAAAAATATCGTAATATCTTTTGTTTCCGTTCATAAAAAAGAATCCGGTTTTATTTTAAAACTTTTAAAAGAAATTATTTCGGACGAAAGTCTGCCCCGGGAATTAAACATAAAATTTATTTTTGTTCCCAGAAATATAAAAAATTCCCTCAGGCTGTTTAAAGCGGCGTCGAAAATAGACCTGCACCCGGTTTATTACCGTGGAAACGTTGAAAAGGAAAGCAAAGAAAATGAAGGAAATTTAGAATATTTTTTGAGATCCGGCGGAGTTAAAGCCGCAATCGTGGATAAATACGGCGTATTGGACGAGATATATCCCGTTTCCGACATAGTTTACGTAGGCAAAAGCTTATTTAAAAGCGAAAAAGGAGGACATAACGTTTTGGAGCCGGCATCATACGGCAAAACGGTCATAACGGGTTCGTATACCGCAAATTTTAATGATATAATAAGCGAAATGGTTAAATACGATGCGATAACCGTGACAGA
>JAJYYS010000110.1 GCA_021800745.1 bacterium | reverse complement strand
AATGTCCATGTGCTTCAAAAAGGCGTAAATTTATTCAGAAGAGATATACCTATAGGCGGGATGAATATTACGGAAGAAATAGCAAAAAAATTTCAAATAGACGTTAACGAAGCGGAAAATATAAAAATCGGCAATATTGGAAACAGAGACGAAGATTTTAAAGTCGATTATTCGATATATCTTAATATGATACTGTCGAGGGTAACATCCGAAATTCAAAGAACGATAGATTATTTTGCCGCAAACAACGACAAGCAGTATCCCAAAAAAGTTTATCTTACCGGCGGTTCAAGCAAATTACCCGGTATCATGGGGGATATAGAAACAAAAATAAATATTCCCACAGTTAATATAAACCCTTTCAGAAATTTACTTTTCAGGCAGAATATCTCCGACGATAAAAGCCATTTTTTTGCCGTTGCGGTCGGATTGGCATTAAGGGGAGTAGAATAAATTGATTAAAATTAATTTAAATAAGAAACCCAAAAAAATAAAAATCAAAATTGAAACGGGCGGCTTATTGATTTATTTTATCGTTCCCGTAGTTCTTGCCGCAATAGCGGTTTTCTTTCTTCAAACATCCATAGATAAAAAAATCAACGGTTTAAACGGGAACATAAAGAATTATAACGAAAAGACGGCGATGCTGATGCCTAAGGTCAGAACGGTAAACTCGTTAAAAGCTAAAGAATCGCAAATTCTAGAGAAGATTAACGTTATCAAAACATTAAAAAAAGAGCAGATGGGTCCTATCGGATATATTTACTATATTACAACGGCAATCCCCAGGTTTGCATGGATTAATTCTTTAAAATCAAATAAAGGGGCAATTTCCGTTACGGGAATAGCTTTGGACGGACAAGTAGAATCCATATTTATGAATAATTTAAGCCGGACGGGCTTTTTCGGCGGCGTGAGTTTAGTCCAGACTTCCGAGGTCAAAAAGCAGGGTTTAAGGCTTCAAAGTTTCGGTTTAACTATGAACGTAAAATAAAATGGATATTAAATCGATTAAATCAAAAATAGATTTCGGCAATCCGGCAGTTCTCGGAACGGCTATAAGCATCGTTTTATTTATAGTCGTAATGGGGATATACTATTATTTTATGTATTCGGGGCTTAGGGCGAAAGTCTCTCAAAAACAGGCCGAATTAAGCCAAATAACCGCCAAATATAATTCATATTTAGCATTAGTAAGGAGCTATCCCGTATTGTTAAAGCAGGATAAGAAACTAAATAAAAAATTTGCGGGTCTGCTTTCGGAACTTCCGTCTAAGAAAAACATACCTCAGCTTTTAATGAAAATTTCAAACTACGAAAAGGTCCTTAATCTTAATTTAAAAATGTTTAAGCCGGAAAAGGGCGCCGTCAAAGGTTTTTACGAAACAGTCCCTTTTTCGATGAATATAAGCGGAGATTTTTATAACGTTTATAAGTTTTTTTATAAGCTTGCGGTTATGAAAAGAATAGTGGACGTGCATAACGTTGCTATTTCAAGAACTTCTAAAGGACGCAAGGTTTCGGTTTCTTTTAACGGAACGGCTTTTTCCTTCATAGGCGCTCCTCCGGCAGGGCAGTTAAAAGCCGGTAAAAAAAACGGAGGCGCGGTTAAAAAATGAGAAAACTTCTTTTTATATTTGTCTTCATATTTGTTTTTACGTGTTTTTTTCGGCAGGTAAATTCTTTTGCGACCTCCTACCCTTATTATTTAAAGAGGGACCCGTTCCAGACGTTTTTATATACCCAAAAACACGTTACGTCGTTCAAAGCAGGCGAACTACCTCTTCTGCAGTACGGCATTTCATCTCTAAAGGTCGTCGGCATTATGAACAGGAGGGGAAGATATTTTGCGATGATTCAAACCCCTGATAACAGGTCTTATATAATCACCGTAGGTTCGTTAGTCGGAGTAAACAGGGCAAGAGTGGTTTCGATAAACGGCAGCGAAGTAAATTTAATCGAAAGGACTTATAATATTCTCGGACAAATGCGGTCGACGAACGTCGTTATGGGATTAAAATAAATAAATAAATTAAAAATAACGGACGATATAATAAAAATGAGGAAAAATAATATGAAAAAGCGGATTGCGGCATTAACGTTAATATATATAGCATCTTTTATATATGTTATATACGGGGCGGCTCAGGCATATGCCGGACAGAACGGGGACGGCACATTGACCGCGAAGCCTATAGGCGGTCAGCCGGCGGTATCTGCATCGTCTATGGCGGCAGGCGGTTCTCCTCAAACCGTTAAAAAATTTTTCTTAGACCCTAAGGATATGAGAGTCAGTTTCGACTTTCAGAATGCGAGCGTAGTCGATGTTATAAGAATGATCGCAAAGGTTTCCGATATGAATGTTTTAATAGGTTCGGACGTCAAAGGAACCGTTACGATGAAAATGAAAGATGTTCCGCTCAAAAATATTTTATCTCTCGTACTCGAAGCATACGGCCTTGGAATGGTTAAAAAAGACGGGATATATTACATAAACTCTACCGGAACGATAGCGTCGGTAGTTTCCGCAGAGAAAAAAGCCAGAGCGGTTTCGGAGCATAAGGTCACAAGGCTTATTCCGGTTAATTATGTTTCGGCTACAGGGCTTATATCCAAAGTAAAATCGGTTTTAAGTTCGCAGGGCAAGGTTATTTACGACAAGTCCCTACATTCTTTGCTTATTACGGATATTCCGAATCATGTCGCAAAAGCCGTAAGATTAGTGAAAATGCTCGATAAAAGAACGCCTGAAGTAGAGATTGTCGCAAAGATGGTTGAGGTCAGTAAAAATTATTCTAATCAATTAGGTATAAACTGGAACGGCAGTTATCTGGGGTCGGCGCCGACTTCTTCGAATGCCGCCGTATCGCCGAATTATTTCAGCGGCGAAACTACCGGAACGCCTTCCGGCCCGGGGCTAAGCCCAACGCTTACGACGCAGCCGTCCGCAGGAACGTTCACCGTTGGAATATTAAACTCTTATGCCAGTATAAACGCAACGCTTCAAGCGCTCGAAAGTTTGTCTAAAGCAAAATCCATTGCTTCGCCTAAAGTAGTAGTTCTTAATAACCAGACGGCAACTATAGAAAAGGGTCAGACGCTTTATCTGCCCGGCGTAGCCGGAGTCGGCGCAACCGCCGCTCCTCAGGCGATTACCGCGCAGATTTCGCTTCAGATTACTCCTCACATTATGGCAAACGGAAATGTAAAACTTGTTATAAACTCGTCGAATAATACCGTCGCTCCTCCCGTTTCGGGAGCACAGGCTACGCTTGACACGGAAAGCGCCAATTCCACCGTTATAATTAAAAACGGACAGACCGTCGTTATAGGCGGCGTTTATCAGATGAGCAAAACCGTCACTAATAGCGGAATTCCGGGACTTATGAGTATTCCTCTTCTGGGCTGGCTTTTCAAATCCCAAAATATAAGTTATTCCAAAGACGAGCTGATGATATTTATTACGCCTAGAATCATTAACAGTTGATTATTTCTTGCATTTTTGGCATTCACGCAATATTGAGAAAAAGGTGTTAGATTTGAAATCTGGCACCTTTTTCTATTTACATTATATACTCAAAAGCTATGTTGATTCTGGATTCCCGCTTTTGCGGGAATGACATCTTTTGTGTTAAAACCTCAATCTCTGCATTGTCATTCCCGCGAAAGCGGGAATCCAGAAAATAAAATTTCTAATGCAGGATTAAGGTATTTGCCCTTTTTTTTATTATGTTTTTTTGCTAAAATATAGCAATGCTGAAAGACGTTCAAAATTTAAAGGATAAAAGGGGAATAGCAATCGATAAAGTCGGTATAAAAAACCTTCATTACCCTATATCCGTTCTTGATAAAACAAAATCATTCCAGCATACCGTCGCAGATATAAATATGTACGTTGACCTTCCGCATTACTTTAAGGGAACCCATATGAGCCGTTTCTTAGAGGTTTTAAACGAACACAGAGGCGAAATAAGCATAGTCAGCTTTCCGGATATTTTAAGAAAAATTAAAAAAGTTTTGAATGCCGGTTCGGCTTCGGTCGAAATCGAATTTCCCTATTTTATAGAAAAAGCGGCGCCGGTCAGCGGGAAAAAGAGCTTGATGGAGTATGTTTGTTATTATAACGGCACGATAAAAAATAAAGCGCGGAATGATAAGTCAGAAAAGGCGTCAGATTTAAAATCTGACGCCTTTTCTGCGGGTATTGAGGAAAATGAAGAAAGCGTTATTAAAATCGGCGTCAAGGTTCCGGTAAATACTCTTTGTCCCTGTTCTAAGGAAATATCTAAATACGGCGCGCATAATCAAAGGGGTATGGTTTCTGTTTCCCTTGAATTTTCTAAACTTATATGGTTCGAAGATATTATAGCCGATGTTGAATCCTGTGCAAGCTCACCGATATATTCCCTTTTGAAGAGGGAAGACGAAAGGTTTTTGACGGAGCATGCCTATGAAAATCCGATGTTCGTCGAGGATGTGGCAAGGTGCGTGGCAGGAATACTGAAGAAAAATAAAAATATTAAATGGTTCAGAGTTGAAGCGGAAAATTTCGAAAGCATCCATAACCATAATGCGTATGCGATGATAGAAGGGTAGCTTTGATTTTGCAATAGAAATTTACTTTCTGGATTCCCGCTTGCGCGGGAATGACAAGAAATGGAACGGCATATTAATAAAAGGCGGGTGAAATAATATATGCTGAGATTTTTGACGGCGGGGGAATCGCACGGAAAAGGGCTTGTTACCATAATAGACAACTTTCCGGCAGGCGTTAAAATAGACGAAGATTTTATAAACGTGAAATTGAGGCTCAGGCAGTCGGGCTACGGCAGAGGCGCACGGCAGAAGATAGAAACCGATAAAATAGAGTTTTTATCCGGCGTCAGGGGCGGCTTAACGACCGGCTCGCCTATTTCGTTTTTTATAAAAAACAAAGATTACGAAAACTGGCGGGACAGGATGGACGCCTTTAAACCCGTTCCGGAAGAAAACAAAATTCATACTCCGAGACCCGGGCATGCTGATTTTGCAGGTTCGATAAAATTTGGATTAGACGATATTCGCAATGTCCTTGAGCGTTCGAGTGCGCGAGAAACAGCATCGAGGGTTGCGGTCGGGGCTATCTGCCAAATACTTTTAAAAAATTTCGGTATCGAGTTTGCTTCGGCGGTTCTGAGCATCGGCGGGGCAGGAATAGAGACGGCTGAAATTTCGGCATCGGAAAAGGAAAAACAGGCAGAAAATAGACCGGAGAAAAAGGTGCAAGGCGAAAAAAAGTCATCGGAATTGAGTTATGACGCCTATTTTTCTTCGGGGGTCAATCTTTTCGACGAAATTATAATGCGGAATATTGAAAATTCCGAGCTCCGTATGCCTTATCCAGAATTGGAAGAAAAAACAAAAGAATTAATCGATAAGAT
>JAJYYS010000109.1 GCA_021800745.1 bacterium | reverse complement strand
ATAAAGATAAAAAAATAGTTTTTTTCGCTATAGGATTTGAAACGACGACCCCTATGACGGCCGCTCTTCTCGAAGAAGTTATATCGAGAGGCATAAATAATGTTTTGTTTCACGTCAACCATGTTCTTGTGCCACCTCCTATAAAAGCTATTTTAGATTCCGGCGATAATTTAATAGACGGATTTATCTGTCCGGGACATGTCAGCGTTATGACCGGAAGCGGCATTTATAACGATATTCCGGATAAATACGCTAAGGCGGCCGTAATAGCCGGATTCGAGCCTTACGACATTTTAAGCGGGGTGCTTTTAATAGTAAGGCAGATTAACGAAAGCAGGCCTGCCGTCGAAATTGCATATAAAAGGGCGGTCAAAGAAGGCGGAAATATGAAAGCGCAGGCGCTTGTAAATAAATATTTTACGGTAAGAGACGAATTCGAATGGAGAGGTTTCGGGAATATTCCTAAAAGCGGTTTAAAATTAAGGGACGAATTTAAAGATTTCGACGCCGAGTACTTTTTTAGTGATGAATTAAAAGAGTTACGTTTAAAAACGGAATCGTGTCAAGCCGGCAGAGAAAATGCCGCATGCAAATGCGGGGAAATATTAAAAGGCAAGTCCAAACCGGACGACTGTCCTTTGTTCGGGAAAGCCTGCAATCCCGAAAATCCGGTAGGGGCATGCATGGTATCTTTTGAAGGCGCATGCGCCGCATATTATAAATACCGCAATTTTTAAACGATTAATTTTTAATTAAAATGAATAAAAAAAAATACGAAAAAATATTGCTTTCGCACGGCGGGGGAGGGAAAGAAACCTCCGAGCTTATAGGAAGTATTATATTTAATGGACTTTACGGGCAGGACGCCGGAAACGGTTACTTTTACGGTTCGTATAAGGGTAACGGCCTGAATGATGGTGTCTCTAATGAAGGCGGCGGAATTTCAGCCGATATATCAAACCAAAAAATAAATTTATTGGAAGATGCCGCAGTTTTAAAATCTCCGCAAAAAATAGCATTTACTACCGACAGTTTCACTGTAAGCCCTGTTTTTTTTAAAGGCGGCGATATAGGAAAATTATCCGTCGCCGGAACGGTGAACGATTTATCGGTTATGGGAGCTAAACCCTTATTTTTAAGTCTCGGATTGATAATAGAAGAAGGATTTGCTTTGGAGGATTTAAGGAAAATCATAAAGAGCATTTCGGACGAGGCGTCTAAAACGGGAGTCAGAGTCGCAACCGGCGATACGAAAGTAGTTCCGGCCGGGAAAGCAGACGGAATATTTATAAACACGAGCGGAATAGGGGAGATTTTATACGATGAACTTTCGGTTTATAATATAGCCGACGGAGATATAATTATAGTTTCGGGCAATGTAGGCGACCATGGGGCGGCTGTTATGTCTCAGAGGGAAGGGATAGAAATGGATGTGGAAATAGAAAGCGACTGCGCTTCTTTATGGGGTATGATAAATGCCGTGTTAAGCCGCGGCATAAAGGTCAATGCGATAAGGGACGCGACTAGGGGCGGATTAGCAGCAGTTCTTAACGAATGGGCTATGGCCGCGGGCATAGATATTTACGTCGAAGAAGATAAAATTCCTGTAAGCGGACCGGTAAAAGGTTTTTGCGAACTGCTCGGTTTCGAGCCGTATCAGCTTGCGTGCGAAGGCAGGGCGGTATTTGCCGTAAAACCTGAATTTGCGGAGAATATTCTCGGCGTTCTCAGGTCGCATCCGCTCGGTAAAAATGCGGATATAATAGGAACGGCAGACGGCGGGGGCGTTGGCAGGCGGCGGGATTCTTCCGGAAAAGTTATTTTAAAAGGCATATACGGAGTCAACAGGCTTCTCGACTATCCTTCGGGCGAACTGTTGCCGAGAATCTGCTAAAATAACCTATTAGTAATCCAGAGCCTAAAAAAAATGGATTTCCCTATAAACAATAAATCGATAAATAATGACGATGATAATAATACCGTCATAAAAAGAGCGGCGATTAAACTGTCCGGAAGGGTTCAGGGAGTAGGATTCAGGCCTTTCGTTTACAGGCTTGCGGATAGATACGGAATAAAAGGCTATGTTTTAAATAATACCGAGGGCGTCGAAATTTCTGCCGAAGGCGAAGAAAGCCGCCTGCTGAATTTCATAAAATCTTTGGATTCCGATTCGGAAAAACCCCCCCTTGCAGTAATAAAAGATAAAACCGTAAATTTTATCGATTTTATCGGGGAGGGACATTTTTTTTATAAAACTTTCGAAATTAAGGAATCCGATAAAACCGCCAATAAAGACTATGACGTTAAATTTAATAAATTAAATTTAACTATACCTCCCGATATCGCGATATGCGACAAATGCTTAGGCGAGCTTTTCAATCCTTCCGACAGGAGATATTTATATCCGTTTATCAACTGCACGGACTGCGGTCCTAGATTTACCATATCTAAAGAACTGCCGTACGACAGGGCTTCTACATCTATGGATAAATTTACGATGTGTCCGGAATGTCGAACCGAATATAAAAATCCTTTAAGCAGAAGGTTTCATGCCGAACCTAACGGATGTTTCGTCTGCGGTCCGGAAGTCGAATTTATTTTAAGTTCGGATATATCGAAAATAGATATAAACAACAAAATAAATATCCGCAAAATAACTGCAGAAAGTTTAAACGCCGTAAAATCTTTAGCGGATTTAATCAGGAACGGCGGTATCGCCTGCGTTAAGGGAATAGGCGGTTTCCATTTAATGGCGGATGCCGCAAACGACGACGCCTTGAAATTATTAAGAGAACGCAAGAACAGGCCTAAAAAACCTTTCGCTGTAATGTTTAAAGATATCGAGCAGGCGTCTAAGTATGCATACATAGGCGGTATTTCTGCGGATTTATTGAATTCTAAGGAAAGGCCTATATGCTTATTGAAAGACAGAGGCGGACTCTCTTATTACGTAAACTGCGGACTTAAAGATATAGGCGCTTTTTTGCCTTATGCGCCGCTTCACTATATTTTATTCAGTTTTTTCGGAGGACCCTTGGTTGCGACGTCGGCAAACATAGGCGGAGAACCAATAGTAAAAGACAACGAAGAGGCGTTCTTGAAGCTTAAGGGTATTGCGGACGGTTTTTTAATTCATAACAGGGATATTTTAAGAAGATGCGACGATTCGGTGGTAAGGGTTAATACGGATATTAATAAAGATAACGATAGTGCCGCCTCTTATTTTTTTATCAGGCGGTCTAGAGGTTATGTTCCTGAGCCGTTAGGTTTCTCTTTTAATTTAAAAAGAAACGTTTTGGCATCCGGAGCGTTTCTTAAGAACGTTTTTGCATTAGCTTACGCCGGAGATGATGCCGGAGCAATCGTACTAAGCCAGCACAACGGCGATTTGGACAATGTCGCCGGGTTTGCTAATTTCAAAAATAATATAGAAGATTTTGAAACGTTTTATAATTTTAAACCGGAAATTATAGTTTACGACGGTCATCCGGCTTACGAAAACACGAAATGGGCTAAAGAATATGCGAAGGAAAGGAATATTAAAGGCATATCTCTCCAGCATCACAGAGCGCACGTTATCTCATGTATGGCTGAAAACGGGCTTGGATTAAACGAAGAAGTTTTCGGCGTCGCTTTCGACGGAACAGGCTACGGAGACGACGGGACTATTTGGGGAGGGGAATTCTTTAAAGGGAAATATAATAATTTAAAAAGAATAGGCAGTTTTAAAAAATTGAGGCTTATCGGCGGGGAAAAGGCGGTTAAGTCGCCAAGAAGGGTTCTTCTGGACATTCTGTTCGATATTTTATTGAAAAGCGGCGGCGGTATTTCGCATAACGACGGCAACTGTATTTCCCGTTTAACAGGTTTTTCGGGAAATGAAACAGAAATATTTTATAAAATGCGGGAAAACGGATTGAATTCTCCGCTAACATCTTCATGCGGGAGAATTTTCGACGCCGTTTCATGTTTATGCGGATTTAAAGGAAACATAACGTACGAAGGGGAGGCGGCGGTTTATTTAGAAAATCTGTGCAGCGAATACGAAAATAAAATAGGCGAAAGACAGGTTAATTTAATAAGCGAAAAAGACTGTTTTAAATATGAAATACGGCATGAAGAAGAACAGGATTTTTTTACGGTCGATTATAATCCTATGTTTAAAGATATTATTGGGATTATTCTCGATAACGAGATGCCTGACGCCGCCGGTTTTATAGCAGAGACGTTTATAAATACTATTGCGGCTATTATACTGGATGCATCGTTAAAGTCAGGATGCAAAAACGTCTGCATGAGCGGTGGAGTGTTTCAGAATGCTTTGCTCAGGAATAAAGCGGCTCTTATTCTTAAAAAAAACGGTTTTAATGTTTATTTAAACGAAAAAATACCTGCTAACGACGGCGGAATTGCATTCGGTCAGGCGGTTTACGGCGGGATTATAGACAAAATGCACTAAATCCCGGCGTATTCGGGGTTAATATACCAGTTTATGCCGAGCGGTTTTATTTCTTCCAAAACTAATTTTTCGAGCGCGGGCATAGCTTTTTTTAGAGGCTCAGAAATATCTGTTCCAACGCCGGTGCAGTCCTCCGGAGATATTGCAAAAAACGTTATTTTAGGATTATGCCCCTGCAGTCCGCACATAGTAATTACGTCGATAAATTCGACGTCGTGCGCCGTTTTTTTCATTAAATTCACAGGAAGATTCTCCGCATCGAATTTAAATATGCTGCCCGGTTTCTCATCCGTTTTAACGGCATCTACGACTATAATATCGTCAAGGCAGAATATATCGTCCAAAAGTCCGTATCCGAGAGTGCTTCCGTCTATTAATCTTATATCACCGTTAAAAATATATTTTTTTCTTAATAAATCTATAAAATGAACTCCCAGCCCTTCGTCTTTTAATATCAGGTTGCCTATTCCTATAATTCCCGTCATATAAATGTAAGTTATTATGATAATGCGCAATCATTTAGTTTCCGATTTATTTCTCATATATTTATAACCGCCGAAGGGTATAAGAATATCGCCTTCCTTCCACATTACGGAACGCCAGACTTCTATGTAAATATGATAGGCTATAAATATTATTATGAGCCACATTATAAAGAGATGGACAAGAGTAACGCCGGTAAGCCCGCCGAATACGGCAAGAGTCCAGTCGGTCGAAAAATGCATAAGCCAAGGCCACCATGCGCCTACCGCCGAAGTTCCGGTAAAAGAAGCCACGTACATCTGAAATCCGGTAAGCATCTGAAGCAGGATAAGCAAATGAAAGATAGTAAATATTATGGCGTTCAGAGGATCCTGATAGCGTCCGGTTTCGGGTCTGTCTTTAAGCGTAAAATAATGTTTGACCATTTTCCACGCTTCTTCTATTTTGTCTCCGAACGGTATAAAACTTTTATAGAGAGGTTCTTTCCATGAAAAGAAAGCCAAATAGAGCCATAC
>JAJYYS010000108.1 GCA_021800745.1 bacterium | reverse complement strand
ATCATCCGGGCTGGTGGGGCAGGCATCAAATGTTTTTAAGGAATTACGGCGAATGGCGGTCGCATGTAAATAGTTTTTACCGCAATCATCCTTATCAAAACTGGAGAATGAGAAGACCTTTTGGGCAAGGAGGCCAGGGCTACAGAGGACAAGGCCAAAGAGGTCGTATGCAACATGGAGGTCATGAAAATAAAGGCGGTCAACGTAAAAAACATAGAAATTACGAATCGCACTAAAATACGGTTTAATTTTTAAAATTCAATAATTAAATTAATTTAATAAAAGGCAGGGGGCAGGGGAGAGATTTATGGCAAATTTAAGAATTGCGATAAACGGATTCGGAAGGATAGGCAGAAACGTCTTTAGAATATTTCAGAGCATGATTGCCAAGGGAGAGCAAGTTGAAATAGTAGCTATTAACGATATTACCAATCCGCAAGTGCTTGCCCATCTTCTTAAATACGATTCCGTTCACGGCAAAGCCGGCTTCTATGTGGGATACGATATAGACCATATAATTGCTGATAACAGAGAAACATTAATTACGGCAATAAAAGACCCTGCCGAACTTTTATGGAAACATCTCGGCGTTGATTTAGTTATCGAATCTACGGGGCTTTTTACCAAAAGAGGCGATGCGGAAAAACATATCCTTGCCGGAGCTAAAAAAGTTTTAATTTCCGCTCCCGCCCATGACCCGGATGTTACTATAGTACTCGGAGTTAACGATAAAATTTACGACAAAAGTAAGCATTCTATCGTGTCTATGGCGTCATGCACCACAAACTGTCTTGCTCCCGTCGCCAAAGTATTGCATGAAAATTTTACGATAGAAAAAGGCAATATGACCACCGCGCATTCTTACACTAACGACCAGAGGATATTGGATTTACCCCATAAAGATTTAAGAAGGGCGAGAGCCGCTTCGCTGTCTATTATTCCGACTACGACCGGCGCGGCAAAAGCTCTTTGCGAAGTATTGCCGGAACTCAAGGACAAGCTCGACGGAATGTCTTTAAGGGTGCCTACGCCGGATGTTTCCATTAACGACCTTGTGTGCAAGGTTTCCAAAAAAACTTCCATTTTAGAGGTTAATTCAAAATTAGAGGAAGCTTCCGAAACCTATCTTAAAGGAATTCTTGCGTTCAGCAAAGAGCCTTTGGTTTCTATAGATTATATCGGAGACCCCCATTCTTCTATAATAGATTCTTTGAGCACGAAAGTTATCGGGGACGACCTCGTAAAGGTTCTCGCTTGGTACGATAACGAATGGGGATATTCGACAAGGCTTGCCGAAATGGCGGTTTTTATGACGAAATAAGGAAAATCCGGATGAATAATATTGTTTATATCGATGAAATAGACATCAGGAATAAAACCCTGCTTATAAGAGTGGATTTTAACGTTCCTCTAGACCAGAACGGTAATATTGCCGACGATACGCGTATAAGGGCGGTTCTTCCCACCTTAAATTACTGCCTCGACGAAAACACAAAAGTTGTTTTAATGTCGCATATGGGAAGGCCTAAAGGTAAAAAAGTTCCGGAACTTTCACTGCTTGTAGTGGCAAAAAGACTGAGCAGGCTTTTAGACAAAGACGTTAAATTTGTCGGGGAATGCGTCGGCGAACTTGCGGAAAATACCGTCAAATCAGCCGGTTTCGGCGATATTATACTTCTCGAAAATTTAAGATTTTATCCCGAAGAAACAAACAACGACGATGCGTTCGGCAAAAAATTAGCTTCCCTTTGCGATATTTACGTCAACGACGCATTTGCTACCGCCCACAGATCGCACGCTTCCAATGTTGCGGTTACAAAATTCGTAAATACTTGCGCCGCAGGTTTTCTGATAAGGAAAGAGTTAAATTATTTCACCAGAGCCGTAGAAAACCCTATGAAGCCTTTTGTGGCAATCGTCGGAGGAGCAAAAGTTTCCGGAAAAATAGAAGTCTTGTCTAACTTAGCCGATAAAATAGACAAATTAATTATCGGCGGAGCGATGTCCAATACTTTTCTTAAGGCGTTAGGACACGACGTGGGAAGTTCTCTTGTCGAAGACGAAATGCTCGAATATGCCAAAAAAACTCTTGAAAAAATAAATGAAAAGAAAATAAAGCTTTATCTGCCGGTCGATGTGGTCGTTGCCGACAAATTAGCGCCGGATGCGGAAACAAAGGTTACGACTATTCAGGAGATTCCTAAAGGCTGGATGGCTTTGGATATCGGTCCTGCGACAGTTACTCTTTTTACCGAAGCTATTCAGAACGCTAAAACCATCGTATGGAACGGACCTATGGGCGTCTTTGAAATGGATGCGTTCAGCAGGGGAACTTTTGCTCTGGTTTCCAGCGTTGCAAACGCCTATGCCTTAACGATAGTAGGAGGCGGCGATACCGACGTCGCATTGCACAGGGCGGGTGAGTTTGCAAAAATGTCATATGTTTCGACCGGAGGCGGAGCATTTCTTGAGCTTCTGGAGGGGAAGAAACTGCCCGGCATAGAAGCCTTAATCGACTGTTCCAAAAAAAATAATTTAAAACAACAGACTGTAAAACAATAGCAACTTTAATGAAAAAAAAATTAGTCATATTAATTTCCGTTTTCATTCCCATCCTAATATTAGACCAGTTATTGAAATTTTTTATAAATAACGGAATACCTTTGGCCGATAAAATAACGGTCGTAAGCCATTATTTCAATATAGTCCATATCGACAACACCGGCGTTGCGTTTGGATTTATGAGCGGCTATTCGACCCTGTTTATAATATTTCTTACGGCTTTAATAATTGCGGCTATAACATACTTTTTATTCAAGGCAAAAATCGACGCCGGTTTATTTATAATATCTTCGTCCTTGATTATTTCAGGCGCATTTTCAAATCTTTTAAGCAGGATTTTTCAGAGATATGTAGTAGATTTTCTCGATTTTCATATTTACGGCTATCACTGGCCGAGTTTTAATTTAGCGGACAGTTCTGTGGTCGTCGGAACGATACTGCTTTTTATATCGGTTATAAAATATATTTAAAAATTTAGAATATTAATTTAAATGAAAGTTTTGGCAGATAAAAATTACGATTTTAATAAGATAGAAAGCAAATGGCAGTCTTTATGGGAAAAAGAAAATACGTTTGCCGTAAAGAACGCTGTGGAAAATAAGCCGAAATTTTACTGTCTGGAGATGTTTCCGTATCCTTCCGGCAGAATTCATATGGGCCATGTCAGGAATTATGCCATAGGGGATGCCGTTGCCCGCTTTAAAAGATTAAACGGTTTTAACGTGCTTCACCCGATAGGGTTCGACAGTTTCGGGCTTCCCGCCGAAAATGCCGCGATAAAGAATAAAACCAATCCCGCCCTCTGGACCCGAAATAACATAGATTATATGGCGGCGCAACTTAAAGAACTAGGTTTTTCGTACGATTGGAACAGAATCGTAATAACTTCCGACCCTGAATATTATAAATGGGAGCAGTTATTTTTTCTACAAATGTTTAAAAAAGGGCTGGCTTATAAAAAGACTTCCAACGTCAACTGGTGCGATTCCTGCAATACGACTCTTGCCAACGAACAGGTGGAAGACGGCAGATGCTGGAGATGCGGCAATAACGTGAATATAAAAAATATGGAGCAGTGGTTTTTTAAAATAACCGCTTATGCGGAAGAACTGCTTGATGATTTGGACGGTTTAGACGGCTGGCCGGACAAAGTCAAAACTATGCAAAGGAACTGGATTGGAAAAAGTTCCGGCTTAAGCCTGTTTTTTAAGGTAGAAGGTTCGGAAGACAACAAAGACGAAATAGAAATATTTACGACGAGACCGGATACTATTTTCGGAGCGACTTTTGTTGCAATGTCCCCGTTTCATCCGCTTGCGAAAAAATTGATTAAAACCCCCGAAAAGATAGCCGAACTGGAAAAAATGACGCATAATTCGTTAATTTCCAAGGATATTTCAGAAAAAGAAGGTTTTTTTACAGGTTCTTTTGCCGTAAATCCTTTTAACGAAAAAAAAATGCCGGTATATATCGCAAACTTTGTTTTAATGGATTACGGAACGGGCGCTATAATGTCCGTTCCCGCTCATGACGTACGCGATTACGAATTTGCCGAAAAATACGGGATTGAAATAATCAGGGTAATCAAACCGGCAACCTCCGGAAAAGAAGATGAAAGACTGCCTTTTACCGCATCCGGAACGCTGATTAATTCGGGAGAGTTTGACGGACTTTTTTCCGAAGAAGCTAAAGAAAAAATTTCCGCATATGCCGAAAAAACGGGAATAGGCAGGAAAGTTGTCAATTACAGGCTCAGGGACTGGGGAATATCGAGGCAGAGATACTGGGGATGCCCTATTCCTATAGTATATTGCGAAAAATGCGGAACCGTTCCTTTAAACGAAAGCGATCTGCCGTTAGCGCTTCCGGGCGATGCCGCGTTTACCGGCGAAGGCGTTTCGCCTTTAAAAAAACTTAAATCGTTCGTAAACGTAAAATGCCCTAAATGCGGCGGCAATGCAAAGCGCGAGACGGATACGATGGATACGTTCGTGGAATCTTCGTGGTATTTTTTAAGATATACTCTTTTGGATAGGAAAGAAGAAGTTCCGTTCAAAGGCGAAGACGCCGCTTACTGGCTGCCGGTGGACCAATACATAGGCGGGGTCGAGCATGCCGTTATGCATCTTCTGTATTCAAGATTTTTTGTTAAAGTTTTAAGGGATTTAGGATATTTTAAATTAAACGAGCCGTTTAAAAATCTTTTAACGCAGGGAATGGTGGTAAAAAACGGCGCAAAGATGTCGAAATCTAAAGGCAACGTAGTTGACCCCGACGGACTTATTAAAAAATTCGGAGCCGACACCGTAAGACTGTTCGTTCTTTTTGCCGCTCCGCCGGAAAAAGACCTTGAATGGAACGATTCCGGAGTCGAAGGGGCATTCAGGTTTATTAATAGATTTTACAGAACCGTAATTGCAGGGTCGGAAATACTTAAAGATGCTGACGGCGATTTTTTTATCTATAAAACCTTAAAAACCGATATAAATCAAAATATTAAAGAAATTGTTTACAAGTTAAGCCGGATAATCGAGAAAACGGAAACAGAAATGGAAGGACGCTATCATTTTAACACGATAATCAGTTCTTCGATGGAATTAATTAACGAATTTAACGATTTTATAACCGGCGAAGCCCGTAAAGAAACAGTTCTGAGCAAAGCCGATAAATATTTGCTTAAATACTTTTTAAACTCCGTTATTTTAATACTGTATCCTTTCACTCCGCATGTTTGTTCGGAAGCATTCGAAATATTGAACGGTTCGCTTATAGAAAATGAGCCGTGGCCTGAAATAATAGATACGGGCTATGTTCGGGAAAACTGTAATATCGCGGTGCAGATAAACGGAAAAATGCGCGACCTTATAGTTGCGGATATAAATTCGGATGAATCCGCAGTGCTTAAAATTGCATTGGACAGCCCCAAAATAAAAAAATACGTCGA
>JAJYYS010000107.1 GCA_021800745.1 bacterium | reverse complement strand
TTATTAAAATGAAATTTTTAAAATCGATATTTTTAGGAATTATTATATCCGGCATTTTAATTTTAAATGCGGTTAACGTTTATGCCGCTTTAAATAACAAGAACGTATGGACGGGTTTTTTTCATCAAAAAGGCTCCCCGTCTTCCGTTTCTATAAAAAAATCTTTTTCGGCGGCTTTTAAAAATTATCTGAATTCAGGGAAGCCTTATTTTGTTTTTGCATATACCCCGCTTCAAACCCCTCCGTATTTCAATTTCGATAAAAAAATAAATCTTGTCCGAATAAAAAAGCTCGGGCTGGCTTATCATTCCAATTATATAATTACGGGAAGCATTTCGAGGCTGGGTTCAAATTTTATCGTTCATGCAATGCTGATAGACGTTGCAAATGTCTATAAATCCAAGACGCTTAACTATTCAGGCGCAGGTAATGCTTCTCTTAAAAAAAACTTAAACAAATTTGCATATAAAGTAGCCGGTTTTATATACGGACGTATCGGAAGAAAAACCGAGGGCAGGCAAAATTCCTCATTCAAGAAAAAGATTTACGCGGTTAGGGTAAAAGGAAACATAAGAGTCGGAGCCGGGTTTATAATGAACCGCATTAAAATAAGAAAGGGCAGCTCTTATTCCATCGATAAAATTAACGAAAGTATTAAAAATCTTTACAAGACGGGGTATTTTAAGAATATCTTAGTAGATGTCTCTTCCGTAGACGGCCGGTTGCTCGTTACTTTTATAGTTTCCGAAAGACCCTATATTAAATCTATTAAATATACCGGAAACGGTTCAGTTGCCGTTAAAAAAATTAAAAAAGTTATCAACCTTAAAATCAACAAGCCTTACAGCTCTTATGAAATAGATAAGGCGGTTAAAATATTAAAATTTATATATTCCGTAGAGGGTTATTATAACGCAAAGATAAAAGTAAAAAAGAAGTCTTTTCCGGGAAACTATGTAGGCATACATTTTATTATAAGCGAAAATTCGCCGGTAATGGTAAGGAAAGTAAAATTCAGAGGGAATACATCCTTTTCCTCCGGCAAGCTCGAATCGGTAACGGGCATTAAAACGGTAAATCTTCTGACATGGATAACCGGAGCCGGAAAATTCAAGAAAGCAAAACTGAATTCTCAGATTATCAAGCTGTTAAGTTTTTATTATAATCACGGTTATATAAACGTGAGCGTTAAGAAGCCGGAATATATATTTTCCAAAAATAAAAAATACGTTACCGTAATAATAAGAATCGTCGAAGGGCCCCAATATAGAATCTCCAAAGTAAATCTCATTATAAAAGGAGCAAAAGCCGGCTCTAAAGAATATAAAGAAACGCGTAAGCTAATAATAACCAAAGTGGGCGCTGTTTTTAACAGAAAAAATATAGAAAAAGAAATTTTAAGCATAACAAAATATTTTACGGATAAAGGTTACGCGTTTGCAAACGTCGAACCGTCTATTAAGATTAAACCCAAGGCCAGTTCCGTTATAGTGTCCCTAATCGTCCATAAGGGTAAAATTGCAAAGTTCGGAAAAATTACCATTACCGGAAACGATGTCACATACAGCTATGTTATATTAAGAGCGCTTGTTATTTACCCCGGAGAGAAATATAACCCTAAGCTCATAAAAATATCGAGGCAGAACTTAAAAAATCTGATGTATTTTAAGCATGTTACGATAACTACCGAAAAGGTTCCCGGGAAGAGTATATTAAACGTTAAAGTGCATGTAAAAGAGCAGGGTACCGGTAAATTTACCATAGGCGGCGGCTATAGTTCGGCCACGTCTTTTATGGCTATAACGTCTATTTCCGAATCGAATCTTTTCGGAACCGGAATTTCCGTTTCTTTCAACGTTCAGGCGGGCGGTCCTTATCAATCATACAGCTTTAACGTTCTACAGCCGTATCTTACTTATCTTTTTGCGAGGCCGGTGTCTCTCAATCTATCTTTATACGATACTTTTAATTCTTTATATTATGAGTTTGCTTACCGTTCAGTGGGCGGTTCGGCGACTTTAGGCTATCCTTTATACGGCAATATATTGACCGAATATTTCAGGTACCTTATAGAGCAGGATAATTCGGTAATAATACCGGGGCTTTCGAATATTTTACCGCAGGGTAAAGTGACGACCAGCGAAGTTTCTTTGACGACGGTTTATAATACTTTAAATAATCCTATCGTTCCTACGGCAGGGGATATGGACAGCTTCAGGATAAGTTATGCAGGTCCTCCTATCGGAGGCAACGACGATTTTGTCAAGTACGTAGCGCAGGCAAATCATTATATTCCGCTGTGGTGGGGAACTTCTTTTATGCAGGGCGCGCAATTAGGCTATATAACGGGAACAAACTCGTCTTATCCGCTTCCTATTTATCAAAGGTTTTTTGTAGGCGGCATAATGAATAATTATCCGCTTCTCGGATTTATGTACGATTCAGTCGGTCCTTCGGAAAACGGAAATATAATCGGCGGAACGAAAATGTTTACCGTTCAGGCAAAATATTTTATACCCATACTTAAAAGAATGAAATTTTACGGATTTTTATGGTGGAATGCCGGTAATGCATGGCTGCAGGGAGATTCGGTGTTTCCGGTCGGCCTTGTTCAGGCGGCGGGAATAGGCTTTAACTGGTATTCGCCGTTCGGTCCGATTACTATTACTTACGGCAAAATACTAGGAACGGCTATAAACGGAAATAATCCTACGAGAATACAGTTCAGTCTCGGTGCGGGCATGCCCGGGATTTAATTTAAAAGATTTAATTAAATAAAAAAAAATAAGGAGATTTATTTATGAAAAAGATTATTTTAAATTTAAGCCTTGCGGCTTTCTTAGTACTTTCGGCATCTATAGTATTCGGCTCCGTAAATGCGTCGGCCGCCGGTTCGAATATTGCCGTAGTCAATATGCAGAAAGTAATTTCAACGTCTAATCAGGGTAAAAAAGCGCAGAGCGCTTTGAAGGCTTTAGTTTCCAAGTATGATGTAAGACTGCTTGCGATGAGAAAAAAAATAGCCGCGGTTCAGGCAGATTTGAAAAATAACGGTTCTATTATGTCCGCAGGGGAAAAAGCTAAAAAAACTAAAGAATTTGAAACTGATATATCCAATTTTACCGCTGAAGAAAAACGTATTCAAGGCGTTATGTCGCAAAAGAGATTCGAATTGTTAAAAGGAATAGTAGATAAAGCCACGTCTATTATTAACGCTATTGCGAAAAAAGACGGATATATGCTGGTTATAGACAGACCAAGCGTTGTTTATAGGTCGGCTTCGATAGATATAACGAATGAAGTATTAAATCAAATGAATTCAAAATAGCATGATGCCGTTATGCTCTTAAAAGACCTTATCTCAAAGTTATCGCTGAATACCATAGGCGTATTTTCCGAAAGTTTGAGCGTTTCCGGTATAGGTTCGCTTCAGACCGCGAAAGAAAACGATGTTTCTTTCGCGGCCGGACATAAATACGTTAAACAGCTTTCCGAAACAAAAGCCTGCGCCGTAATAATGGATTACGAATCTTTAAAATCGGAACTTCCTCAGAATATTAAATTTGTCATACTCGATTCTAAAAATCCATATCTATCGTTTGCGGAGGCAACGCAGATTTTTAAAGCTGCTTCCGACGAAGAAACTGGCGGACACGAAGATTTTGAGGGGGGTTATTTTATAGGAAAAACTTCCGTTAAAGGCAAAAATACGGTAATTTTTCCGGGCGTTATTATCGGAGAAGGTTGTTCCATAGGCGATAACTGCAGGATTATGTCAAATGCGGTTATAGGAAGAAACGTTACCATAGGGAATAACGTTATTATATATCCTAACGTTACCGTTTACGATAATTCTAGAATAGGCAACGGCTGTATAATTCATGCCGGTTCTGTTGTCGGGAGCGACGGTTTCGGGTTCGCCAGAGGGAAGGCCGGTTACGTTAAAATAATTCATTCTGGATATGCGGAACTCGAAGATGACGTCGAAATCGGCGCTAACGTAACTATAGACAGAGGGGCGGTTGATTTTACCAGAATAGGCGCCGGAACTAAAATAGACAATCTGGTTCAGATTGCCCATAACGTAATAATAGGAAGAAACTGCGTAATTGCCGCGCAAACAGGAATAGCCGGCAGTTCAGAAGTAGGCGATAACGTTACTATGGGCGGACAGGTCGGCATAGCGGGACATATTTATATAGGCAATAACGTCATGATAGCGGCACAGTCAGGAGTATCCGGCAATGTGAAGGACGGCGAGATAATATCCGGCTCGCCTGCTTTTTCCATAAAAGAATGGCGAAACTCCGTAGTGCTTTTTAAAAAACTTCCCGAGTTGTTCAAAAAAATAAAGGAAATTTCAAAAACAAAGGATTGACGAAAATGGGCAAAGAAGAGACGGGAGATTTAAAAGACGGTGAAATAATCGGTATAGGAGAGATTTTAAAGCTGCTTCCGCACAGATATCCTTTTCTTATGATAGACAAAGTCGTATCTTTAGAAAAAGGGAAATCTATTACCGCCGTTAAAAATACCACGATAAATGAACCGTTTTTTCAGGGGCATTTTCCGGGTTATCCGGTTATGCCCGGGGTTCTTATTCTGGAGGCGCTCGCCCAGGCCGGAGGCATTCTTGCTTATAAAACCGACGAAGACGATGACTTAAAAGATAAATTAACTTATTTTATGGGTATAGACAAAGCAAGATTTAGAAAACCTATACTGCCGGGATATTCGGTGTTTCTAAAGGTAGAACTTATTAAAAAGAAGCAGTTTGTCTGGGTTTTCGGCGGCAGGGCCGAAGTAGATGGAAAACTTTGCGCCGAAGCCGAACTTATGGCGACTTTTATTCCCAAGTAGAGTTTGGAAAAATAATAACCTGATAGTAAATAAAAATTTTATGATTGATAAAACTGCTATAATTTATCAGGGAGCCGAAATCGACGATTCGACCGACGTCGGCCCTTACAGCATTATAAAAGGCGGCGTAAAAATAGGAAAGAATAATCAGATTGCCTCCCATGTCGTTATAGAAGGAAACACCAGGATAGGCGACGGAAACAAAATATTTCAATTTGCTTCTATAGGCTCGGCCCCGCAGGACCTTAAATATAAAGGGGAAGATACAAAGCTTATTATAGGCGATAATAATATCATAAGGGAATACGTAACTATGAATCCGGGTACGGTTACCGGAAACGGCGTTACCTCGGTAGGCGATTCCAACCTGTTTATGATGCACGTGCATATCGCTCACGACTGCATTATAGGAAACAAAAATATTTTAGCCAATAACGCGACCTTGGCCGGACATATCGAGATTCAGGACTACGTTATACTCGGAGGTCTCTGCGCAATCCATCAGTTTGTGCGTATAGGCGAATCCGCCCTAATTGCCGGCGGTTCGATGGTCGTTCAGGATATTCCTCCTTATCTCGTCGCATCCGGAGACAGGGCAAAAATTTACGGTATCAACAGAATAGGACTGGAAAGAAGGGGTTTTTCAAAAGACGAGATAGAGAAAATAAAAAATGC
>JAJYYS010000106.1 GCA_021800745.1 bacterium | reverse complement strand
TGGTCGCTCCCGAAATATCCGGCGAAATAAAAGAATACGTTAAAAAGTCTAAAATAGAATGGGTCGAAAGGGCATATAAAACAGGCGACGAAAAAGGTGCGTTTGCCGTTTTTTGCGCGGTTTCTCCGGGAAAAAAGAACGAAAAAATGGAGGAAAGCCTTTTTAAGCGGTGCGTTAAAAAAAATATTTTAATAAATGTCGCGGACAAACCCGAATTTTGCACATTTACTCTCCCCGCGCTCGTTTCGAGAGGGGAATTCGATATAGCCGTTTTTACGAGCGGACACAGCCCAAGGCTTGCCAGAAAAATAAGGGAAGACTTAGAAAAAGTTTACGGAGAAGAATACGATACATATGTTAAAATTCTCGGATTTATAAGAAAAGAGATTAAAATGAAAAAATACCCGCAAAGCAGGAATCAAAAACTATTCGACGAATTAATCAATTCAGACCTTTACGAACTTGTCAGAGATAAAAGATTTTCGGATGTCAGTCTTTTTATAAGCGATTTTCTTAAGAGGGCGTAAATAATGCTTAAAGAATTATATTTAATTCCCGTTGCCGTATATATATTTTCTTACATACCTCTTTTATTTAAAGAAAAGAAAATGTATAAACTCTTCCTTTCTTTAATTTATGCCGGTTTTGCCGTTCAAACATTGATATTTTTTATTTTTTTGAGCGTAAAAGGACTCACCGTGCCGGTTCATATGGACAGATTCGTATTTTTCAATGCATGGATACTTATGTTTATAGTCGTACTGTTCGCTCTTTTTTATAAAGCCGAGTATATTCTTTTATATATTACGCCTTTAGTCGCGCTGAATTTGCTGGTAGGCTTTTTTGTTCCGCATATTCATATAAAACCCGATATGCTGAATACGGACAGGACTATTCTTTTAACCCATATAGTTCTTATATTAATAGGCGATTCGTTTTTTGCCCTTGCTTTTATAGTTTCTTTAATATATATTTTTCAGGAAAGAAAAATCAAGAGTAAGAAGAATCTGAAAATTTTAGATATAAATTCCGGCAGAGGGTATAATTTAGAACTGCTGGATAGTATTAATTATCAATGTTTAAAAATAGGATTTCCGTTTATAACGTTAGGCATAGTTATGGGCATATATCTGTCGGGTTCCTTGTTCAGGACTTTTATAATAGTAAAGCCTATTGAAATTATGTCACTGATAACATGGCTTATCTATGCAGTTCTCCTGCACGAGAGAGTGGCAAAGGGCTTAAGGGGAAAGAGGGCCGCTATTTTCAGCGTTGCTGGCTTTTTACTTATACTTTTTAGTTTAAGTTTTTCTTTTTATTTGTTTCCGTCATTTCACGGATTCGAATAAATTTAAAATAATCATATGGATATTTTAATAATAGGATTAAATCATAAATCGGCAGAAATCGGCGAAAGGGAAACGGTTTCCAAAAAACTCCTGACCGTTGAATTAAGGCAGGATTATATCTATAAACTGCTTGACCTGAAAGACGAAAACGGCAGACCTTTCGTTAAAGAGGTCGTAATCCTTACTACCTGCAACAGGTCCGAGTTTATAATGAATCTGTCTTCATGGGTGCAGGGCCAAGGCGGCCATATAATTAAAAACTATATAGCAAAATATTTTTTCGGGGATGCCGCAGAAGAAAATATTTTCTATATGTATCTCAATGAAGATGCGGTAAGGCACTTATTCAGCGTGGCTTCAAGCTTGGATTCTATGGTAATAGGCGAACCGCAGATATTAGGACAGCTGAAGGAGGCATACAACGAAGCCTGTAAATTTAAAAGTAGCGGCAGGTTTCTAAATAAATTATTTCACAAGGCTTTTAACTGCGCTAAAACGGTCAGAACGGAAACAAGAATAGCGGCTTCTCCAGTCTCGGTCAGTTATGCCGCAGTCGAGCTTTCAAAAAAGATATTTAACAGTTTAGAGGAGAAAAAAGTTCTGCTTCTCGGCGCAGGCGAGATGGGAAAGCTTACCGTTAAGCATTTTATAAAATACGGGGTGCGCAACATTTATATTGCAAACAGGACAAAAGAAAATGCCGATAAATTCGTAGAAGAATCTTTTGCCGCGGCCGAAAGAGACTATTTAAACGTTATAGATTTTTCAGAATATTATAAACTTTTGCCGCAGTCCGATATAGTTTTATGCTCTACCGGCTCCGAAGATTATGTCTTAAAATATCCCGATATTTTACCGGTTATAAAAATCCGCAAGCAGAGGCCTTTATTTCTAATCGATATTTCAATGCCCAGAAATATAGACCCGGAAATTAACAAAATACCTAATGTTTATCTGTTCGATATAGACGACATAGGGAAGATGATAGAAGGCAACATAGAAATAAGGAAACAGGAAGCTGATGCCGCTAAGGAATTCGTAGAAACCGCAGTTAAAGACTTCATGAACTGGAAAGAATCCTTGAATGTCGTGCCGGTTATAATTTCTTTGAGAAAAAAGGTAAAAGATATATTAGAAATTGAATTATCCGGATATATCGGCGACAAAAAGGAAAAAGATTTAGTAATAAATTCTTTGACGAATAAAATTCTGCACGAGCCGACTATGCTTATAAAAAAAGCGTCCGCAAACCCCGAAGGGGCAAATTCTATCGAAACGCTCAAAGCCCTTTTTAACCTTGATTCGGAAGATTTGACCGGTACGGATAAACTCGGGAAAGATGAAAACGTCGGCAAATATATAAAACTTATAAAATAAAGGTAAATTTTGAAAATAAAAATAGGAACGAGAGGAAGCAAACTTGCTTTATATCAGGCTAACTTAGTTAAAAAAAGGCTGTCCGAATATTACGGCGGGCTTTCAAAAGATATAGACATAGAAATAATAACAATAAAAACTTCGGGAGATAAAATTTTAAACGCGTCTTTAAGCAGTTTCGGCGGGAAAGGCTTGTTTGTAAAAGAAATAGAAGAAGCCCTTTTCAGCGGGGAAGTCGATATTGCGGTTCACAGCCTGAAAGACGTTCCGCAGCTCATACCTGACGGCTTAATATTAGGCGCGGCTTTAAAAAGGGACGACCCGAGAGACTGCGTAATTTTAAAAGACAAGCCGGAAACATTCGGAGAAGGTTATACCGAAAATTTCGCATCGCTGTTGAAAAGCCGGGCAATCGTCGGAACTTCGAGCCTGAGAAGAAGGTCTCTTATGGCGCGGTTAAGGGACGACCTTATATTCGAACCGTTAAGGGGCAATATCGACACGAGGCTCGAAAAACTCAAAAACGGTTTCTTCGACGCTATTGTTTTATCTTCGTCGGGGCTTATAAGGCTCAATCTCGAACATTATATCGATATATATTTAGACCCTGTCAAATTCATTCCCCAGTGCGGACAGGGAGTAATAGCTATTGAGCATAAAACCGTCAGGTCCGACGTTAAAGAAATAATCGCGCCTTTGAACGACCGGGATACTTATGCCGCCGTTTTCGCCGAAAGAGCCTGCATCAGGGAGTTAAACTGCGGATGCGCGTCTCCGGTGGGAGCGTACGCTTATTTAAAAGGCGATATTATGCGCATTAAAGGTTTCGTTTCAAACGTTCAGGGGGAATATCTAGAGGATGAATTCGAAGGCGCTAAGGACGATTACGAGAATATAGGCAGAAGTTTAGCTTTAAGGCTTATAGATAAAGGCGCTTTTGAAATACTGAGCAAAAATAATTTATAAAATAAAAAGGAACGTAAAATTCGATGAAAACAAAAAAGGCTGAAAAAGATATTAAAACAGACAACAGGAAGAAAACCGGCAAAGTATATCTTGCGGGCGCCGGACCAGGCGATCCCGAACTCCTTACTCTTAAAACTAAAAGAATTCTCGGTGAAGCGGACGTAATAGTTTACGACAGCCTTATCTCCGAGGAAATTTTATCTTACGCAAAAGACGGGTGCGAGATAATCTATGCAGGCAAAAGATCTTCCAATCATACCCTTCCGCAATATTCCATTAACGAACTTCTTTCGGAAAAAGCAAAAACCAATAATATCGTTTTAAGGCTTAAAGGCGGAGACCCTTACCTTTTTGGAAGGGGGGGCGAAGAAGCCGAAAGGTTATTTAAGGACAAAATCCCTTTCGAGGTAATACCGGGCATTTCTTCTTCTTTTGCCGTTCCCGCTTATGCCGGAATACCCCTGACCCACAGGGATTACGCTTCTACCGTAGCGATTGTTACCGGCCATGAAGGGGAGCATAAGGAAAAAAGCACGATAAACTGGAAAGGACTTGCGGGCGCAGATACTATCGTTATATTAATGGGGTATAAAAATTTAGACTCCAATACGAAAAATTTAATTAAAGCCGGAAAAGATAAAGACACGCCCTGCGCCGTAATTCAGGAAGGAACTACTTTAAACCAGAAAGCCGCCGTCGGAACTTTAAGCACGATAGCCGGAGAAGTCGAAAAAAAGGGATTAAAAAGCCCGCTTATATTAATCGTGGGAAATGTAGTCAAATTAAGAAACGCTTTAAACTGGTTCGAAAAAAGACCGTTAAGCGGCTTAAGCGTGATGGTTACGAGAGGGGAGGGGCAGGCAGGAACTTTGTCGGAAAAACTTAAAAAACTCGGCGCATTCGTTATAAATATGCCGCTTATAAAAATACTGAAAGACGGCGGCGGCATAGATAGAACTAAAATAGATAAAGCCGTTAAGAATATTAAAAAATACGATTATCTTATCTTTACAAGTGCAAACGCCGTTTCCGCGTTCTTTGAACGTTATTTTTCAAAAAGAATGGATGCCAGAGCTCTTTCGGGCAAGAAAATAATTTCCGTAGGCAAGGTTTCGTCTTCGGAACTTTTAAAATACGGGATACTCCCTGATATAGTTCCGTCCGAGCCTTCGCAGGCGGGAATAATAGATGTTTTGAAAGATGCCGATATTAAGGGCAAAAAAATTCTTTTCCCCCAGGCTTTAAAAATTAATAGAGAGCTTCCGGAATTTCTCGCGTCTAAAGGAGCGGATACGGAAAATCTGCCGGTTTACGAAACGGCGGTGCCCGAAGAATCTAAAGAAGCGATGCGTGAAATTTTCGGTTCGTTAAAAAAAACAGGCAAAAATATAGGATTGCCGGATAATTTAGATTTCGGCTCTTTTTGGGTTACATTTACAAGCTATTCTACGGTAGAAAATTTCGCAAACGCATTAGAAAGCGTCAAGAAAGGGCTTTTAAAACAGGTAATACGCTCCGGCGTCAAGTTTGCGAGCATAGGGAAGAAGACCGCCGAATATGCGTTGGGATTTGGCATAAAATCTGATATAATATCTAAAGACGTAAATATAGATTCGTTGATTGACGGAATAGTTGATTTTAATAAAAAAGGAGAAAATATAAAATGATAGGAATTTCAAAACTGTACTGCGGCGGCGTTCATGCATCGGACGCCCTTAGGTACGGCCGTATGTCGAGCAAGCTCCCTTCGCATCTTCTGCAGTTTTCGGAAGATAAAAAACCCGTAATAGTATGGAATATGACTAGAACTTGCAATTTAAACTGCGTCCACTGCTATTCGCAGT
>JAJYYS010000105.1 GCA_021800745.1 bacterium | reverse complement strand
ACCGAATTTACTTTATTTACGCCGTCTAAATATCCGTTTTCATCCAGCGTATCGACTATTTCAAGCGCTATAGAAAATTCATGCATAAAAACTCAAAAATAAAAAATTTAAAATAAAAATAAAAATTTAATTTGACATTTGGTATTTTTGCGATATGATGAAAGAAATAAATTTATTATATAACATTTGCCTGCCAAATATATAATAAAAATATTTAACGTCTCCGTTTATTTGCTTTTTTAACTTATAAAATTTATTTATTTATAATTTAATTTAGGAGGCTGTATGGACAACGATAACCATTCTAACGGCAATGATTCTGATTTCAAATGGGATCCGCTAAGATTTATCTCCAAGGACCCCGGCGAAGCTTTAAAAAAAGTCGATAAACGATTAGACGCTCTCGAAAAAGAATATTTCAACGATAAAAAAGATAAAGAAGAAAACCTTCCTAATATATTCGGCATCTATGGAGTCTCTAGAAGGGATTTCCTTAAATGGAGCGCATTCCTGACATCGGCATTAATGCTTCCTTACATATTCAAGCCAAGAATAGCAAGGGCCGCAAACATTCTTACCAGAACTCCTTTTATATGGCTTGATATGGCAGACTGCATGGGAAATACCGAAGCCTTTATAAGAAATGCAAATCCTACGCCTGCCGAAATCATACTTAACTATGTCAGCGTAAACTATATGGAATCTATAATGGCTCCGGCAGGATATCAGGCGGAGGCAAGAAGGATAGAAACTATCAAAAAGGATAAAGGCAAATATATACTCGTGGTCGAAGGCGCAATTCCTACCGGAATGGACGGAAAATTTCTTACTATAGGGGCGAAAGGAGATACCGGCTTAAAAATAGTTAAGGAAACTGCAAAAAATGCCGGCATTATAATTGCCATAGGCAATTGCGCCGCTTACGGCGGAATACCCGCCGCCGCTCCCAACCCGACAAACTCTGTAGGCTTAAGTTCCGTTACAAACAGAAACGTTATAAACATTCCCGCCTGTCCCGCAAATCCGGTAAACGTGGTCGGTACTCTTGTAGAATATATTCTTATAGGAAAAGCCCCTCAGCTCGACAATATAGGGCGTCCGCTATGGGCGTATTCCGGGAGGCTCCACGACAACTGTTACAGGAGGGGACATTTTGAAGCCGGCGAATATGTCAGGCACTGGGGCGACGACGGGGCTAAAAAAGAATACTGCCTCTATATGATGGGCTGCAAGGGTCCTTTTACATGGAACAACTGCACTACCGTCGAATACAATCAAGATATGAGTTTTCCTATGCGGGCGGGGCATGGCTGCATAGGCTGTTCGCAACCCGTATTTTGGGATAGAATGACGCCGTTCGAGAAGCCTAACGCCGATGCAAAAATTATACTCCCTGGAGTCGAGGCCACCGCCGATGAATTTGGAGTGGCTCTTTTAGGAGCCGCCGGCGTTGGAATTGCCGCCCATGCTATATATACTGGGGTCAAAAAGAAAAGAGAAGCTAAAAAATCTAAAAACGAAAAAAACGACGATTCAGACAAAAATAACGACAAAACTCAATAAGAATAAAGATAAAATAAGATAATTTAAAAATTCCCGAATCAACATAACATAATATTTTAATTAATAAAAAATATTTGGAGGATATATGGCAACAAAAATCATAGTCGATCCGGTTACGAGAATAGAAGGCCATCTTAGAATAGAAGCCACTCTTAACGGCAGCGAAATAACCGAAGCCCATTCTTCCGGCACCCTTTTCAGGGGCATAGAGCTTATACTTAACGGAAGGGCTCCCGAAGATGCAGGTCTTTTCGCCCAGAGAATTTGCGGAGTCTGCACTTATGCTCATTACGAAGCCGCAACTTGGGCGGTCGAAAATGCTCTCGGCATACATCCGCCCAAAAATGCAAGAATTGCGAGAAATATACTTAAAGGCGCTCAGATGGTTCAGGACCATTTAGTTCATTTTTATCAGCTTGCCGGATTGGACTGGGTAGATATCGTATCCGCGCTTAAAGCCGACCCGAAAAAAACCATGGATCTGGCATATGCCCACACAAAAACACCTTATAATGCAAGTCTGGCAAGGTTCGAAGAGGTAAAAGCAAGGCTAAATAACTTTGTTAAATCCGGCCAACTCGGGCCTTTTGCGGGCGGTTACTGGGGCAACCCGTCTTATAAGCTTCCGCCGGAAGGCAATCTTTTAATAGCTTCTCATTATTTAGACAATCTTAATGTTTTAAGGATACCGGCTCAGATTATCGCCATTTTAGGGGCGAAAGACCCGCACCCTCAAACCTGCGTCGTCGGCGGAATATCCTCTATAGCGGATATAATTAGCCCTCAAAGGATGGACGATATTTTATTCAGGATAGGAAAAATTACCGACTTCGTGAATAACGCCTATATACCGGATTTACTGACGGCGGCTGAGTTTTATAAAGAAGAGGCGGTTCAAGGAATAGGCGGCGGGCTGAAAAATTATCTTTCTTACGGCGCATTTCCGCAGACCGACGATGAAAATCCCGACGATTATTTTTTAATGAGAGGCGTAATATTTGACAGAGATTTAAGTAAAGTTCACAATCTGGATGAGAAAAAGATAACCGAATTCGTAACTCATTCATGGTATAAATATCCAAACGAAAAGATCGGGCTTCATCCTTCCGTAGGAATCACCGACCCGGATTATACCGGCTTAAATAAAGACGGAAGCCTTAAAGAAGAAGAGAAATACAGCTGGCTTAAATCTCCGCGATATGAAAATAAGGCTATGGAAGTTGGACCTCTTGCAAGAACTCTCGTAGCTTATGCCAAAGGAAACAAAACTATAAAATCCCTAGTGGATTACGTATTGAAAACATCGGGGCTACCCGTAACCGCCCTCTTTTCGACTCTTGGAAGAACGGCGGCAAGGGGAATAGAAGCTAAATACGTCGCCGATGCCCTAGAATCATGGACGCTGGAATTGATTAAAAATGCGGCGGTTGACCAATCGAGCTGGACTAAATACGATATGCCGTCAAAAGAGATTATAGGCATAGGACTTGACGAAGCGCCGAGAGGCTCGCTTGGACACTGGGTTAGAATAAAGAATAAACTGATAACGCACTATCAGATAGTCGTGCCGACGACATGGAATGCTTCTCCGAGAGACGCATTTAACAACCCGGGAGCATATGAAGCATCTTTAGTCGGCGTTAAACTTGCAAACGCATCCGAACCCCTTGAAATTTTGCGGACGGTTCATTCGTTCGACCCTTGTTTAGCCTGCGCCGTTCATATAATAGACCCTAAAACAAACGAAATAAAAAAATATAAAATCTGCTGATTTTTATATTTAATTAACTTTTAAAATGGGGTTAATTATGGAAAACAAAGAAAACAAATATAGCGGTATAAAATTAGTCCATAGGATGACGGTTATAAAAAGAATCATCCACTGGTCGTTCTTTCTGGCAATTATCAATAATATTATTACGGGTTTTTATATCGCTTACCCGTTTCTTATGTTTGGAAACTCGCCGACTCAGGCCGATTCGCTTTCTACGGGGGTTTTAAACTCCGGCGAAACTAATCAGGCATTTATAATGACATGGATGAGAGATTTTCATTTTATAGGAGCCGTCCTAATAGACGTTATTTTTATCGTATGGCTTTATTTAGCCTTCTTCTCTTGGAAAGAGCCTCTTTATAAAAGTTTTATTCCGTTCGGGGACAAAATAGAAGAGGCGTGGAAAATGATTAAACATTACTTTACGCTTAAAGACAGACCGGAAACGGGACGCTATCAGGACCCTCTGAACGCCGTAATATTTACTATCTTTCACCTGCTTATCCTGCTTCAGATGCTTACCGGATTTCAGATGTACGTGGCTTCTTTTACCGGAACTTCGGCGGTAGGCGCATGGTGGCCGTGGCTTATGCATCTTTCGACCGACTGGACTCTCGTCATATTCGGCGGACTTACCGGCGTGACGCTTGTTCATCTCTTTATAATGTGGCTCATCATAATATTTATAGTTTATCATATTTACATAGAAGTCTGGCGTTCGGTAATGTGGAAGGAAGGCGATATTCTTATACCTTTCGGAGGCTATAAATATATTAGAAATAAATCTGAATCTGAATAAAATTACCTTAAATCACCGTTGGAGGCTATAAAAATTAATTAAACAACTTATAAATTCTGGATTCCCGCTTTTGCGGGAATGACACCCGTTGGGTGAAATCCTAAATCCCCATATTGTCATTCCCGCAAAAGCGGGAATCCAGAAAAAAAAATTATTATTATATTTATATATTTTTGAATCTTTATGACGGGAATTATAGGAATAGGCAACTTAATTTTGAAGGATGAAGGCTTCGGGGTTCATTTTATAGATTTCTTGAGGAAAAAATATATCTTTAAAGGAAATATAAGATTAATCGACGGCAGTACTCTTGGATACGGACTTTTAGACGATATATTTAATTTCGACGACATTATCGTCGTAGATGCCCTTAAAACGGACGAAGAACCCGGAAGCATATTTAGATTCGATGCCGGCAATCTTCCAGTGAATCTAATGAAAAAAACGGCACACGACGTAGAGTTTATCGACGTAATAACTATGTGCGGTTTACAAGGACATAATCCGAATATAACAGTTTACGCAATATCCCCGGAAGATTGCGCAGGCGTAGGAATGGATATTTCCGCGCCTTTAAAGAAGGCAATGCCTGCGCTGGAAAACTTCGTTTTAGAAGAAATAAAACCGCTTGGTATAAGCTGGAGTATTAACCCTGAATACGGTTTATATAATCCCGCCGTAAACTGCTTGACCGAATGAAATTCCTCCATCGTTCGCCGGTATTCTTTCGTTAAAATAAGCGCCAAACCCTTTTTCTTTAAGAATTACAGAAGTTTTATTCCGCAATAAAGCATTTTGAAATACTCCACCGCTCAGGCATACATTTTTGCATCCTGCATTTAATGCCGTATCCCTAATAATCATAACAAGCGTATTTATGAATCTTTCGGCAATATTTTTGTATATTATATCCATACCGGCTTTGTTTTCCGTTTTTAAACCTTCCAAGCCGCCGTTATCAATAATAGTTTGAATAATACCGTCAAATATAGGATTATAATCGACCGTAAAAAAGCCGTCTTCCTTGCCGTATTCTACAACATGTTTAAAACAGTCTCTTTCGCTTATTGAATTATCCGGTTCGCCGCCGCCTTTATTTTTGTATTTACCGCACAAATTTTCTAAATAAACCGCCGCCTCCCCTTCATATGTTAAACTTCCGTTAAATCCGCACAAACATGAAACGGCATCGAAAATTCTTCCGCAGGAAGATGTAAGGGGGGAATTCAAACCGTTCTTCCACATTTTAAGGAATGTGCTTATTTCCTTTTCGGAAAAACCGGTTAAATTGGAAATAACGCTAAAAGCGTCGGGATATTTAATACCGCTGCCGCTCTCGAATAAAATACCGAACAGAATGCTTAGAAGAACCCTTTTTGGCGATTTAACCGCTTTGTCCCCGCCGATAAGCCTGAATTTTTTAAAACTCCCCGTTC
>JAJYYS010000005.1 GCA_021800745.1 bacterium | reverse complement strand
CCGGAAGGGACGTTCACGCATCTTGCGGCGATAAAAAGGTTCGGCACTTCCAGAATGCTTCTGCCGGTAAAGACTATACCGGAAGTTTTTAATTCCGTTTCCAAAGGTCTTTCCGAATACGGCGTAGTTCCCGTGGAAAATACGATAGAAGGCATGGTGAACGCTACGTTCGATATGTTCGTAAATTCGGACGTAACAATAATAGGCGAAGAAGTTATTCCGATAAGCCATTTTCTTTTTTCCAAAGAAGACGATATAAAAAAGATTAAAAAGATTTACTCTCATCCTCAGCCTTTCGGTCAGTGCAGGAATTTTCTGGAGGAAAATTTTAAGGACGCCGAACTTATAGACGCTTTTTCGACCGCGGACGCCTGTATTATGGCATCCAACGAAAAGGGTGCGGCGGCTATCGCATCCGAGGTTGCGGGCAGGATTTACGGCTTGAACGTCCTTCTGCCGCACATAGAAGATTTCAGCAATAATTTTACGAGGTTTTTGATTATCTCCAACGGCGAAAAAACGCATAAGACCGGCAAAGACAAGACCTCGATTTTATTTTCCATAAAAAATTCCGTCGGGGCGCTTTTTAAAATATTAAAACCGTTTTATGAAAACGAAATTAATATTACAAAAATAGAATCGAGGCCGTCCAAAAAATTCAACTGGGATTATCTGTTTTTTATCGACGTCGCCTGCCACGAATCAGACGAAAAACTGAGAAAAGCGTTAAAATCGATAGGGAAATACACTATATTTATTAAGATTCTCGGTTCATACGAATCGGCGGCAAAAAATATATAAAGCGTAAACGGCAAAGGATAAATAGTATGAACGGTAATAAACTAAAAGAAAATTTAGAAAATAACGTTTTCGTCTATACGTCGGAATTGTCCCCCGAAAGAGGCGCAGACCTTTCAAAGATGAGTGCTATATACGATTTATTGAAAGACCGCGTCCACGCATTTAATATTACGGACAATCAGGGCGCAAATATGAAAATGTCTTCCCTTGCCGGTTCGATTTACATAAAACAGGCGGGAGGAGAACCCATTTTTCAGCAGACCTGCAGGGACAGAAACCGAATGGCATTAGAATCCGACCTGCTCGGCGCCGCCGCTTTCGGCGTGCAAAACATCCTGACCCTTACCGGCGACTATATCTCTTTCGGCGACCACAAACATGCGAAAGCCGTTTACGATATAGATTCGGTTAATTTAATCGAAATAGTAAAAGGATTAAATGCCGGAACGGATATGAACGGAAATAAACTGAACGGCCTTACGGATTTTTATATAGGGGCGGCTGTAAATCCGGAATCCGTTCCGCTTGAGCCGCAGCTTATAAAATTTGAAAAAAAAATCAATGCGGGATGCGATTTTTTTCAAACGCAGGCGGTGTTCGATACCGCAAAGTTTGCCAAATTCTACGATTTTTATAAAAACTTTAAAAATATAAAAATTATTGCCGGAATTTACATATTGAAATCCGCTAAAACCGCCCGTTTTATGAATAAATCCATTCCCGGAATTTACATTACCGAACGGATTATAGGCGAACTCGAAAATGCGGCGGACCCGTTAAAAAAAGGAATCGAAATTGCCGCGAGAACCGCGAAAGATTTAAAGTCTTTAGTACACGGAATACATATTATGGCATACGGCATAGAAGATAAAATTCCTTACTTTCTGGACGAATTCGAAAAAAAATAACATAAAAGTTCTCAAAACTCTTGACATTCAGGCTTTAAAAAGTGTATAATTTTTAAAACGCCGATATAAAAATCTTTAATTCATTTCGTAAAAAATAAAAAAGGATAAAAATTTTATGATGAAAGAAATAAGAATTCACGGCAGGGGCGGTCAGGGTTCCGTTACGATGGCATCCATTCTCGCCCTCAGTTTTTTCGACGACGGAAATTACTGTCAGGCGTTTCCTTCTTTCGGGTCGGAAAGAACCGGCGCGCCGGTTCAGGCTTTTGCAAGATTTTCTGATAAGCCTATCAGAACGAGGCACCAGATATACGAGCCGAATTATATAATCGTTCAGGATATAACCCTCCTTAAATCCGTTCCCGTTTACAAAGGCATTAAAGAAGACGGCAAGATTTTAATTAATTCGGAAGCAGCCGTTAAAGACGTCATAGGAGAACTCGGCGGAACTAAAGAAGAAAGCATAGTAATGTTTCCGGCATTAAAAATAGCCATGAAAATTTTAAACAAGCCTATCGTAAATACCACTTTGCTCGGCGCATTTTCGGCATTAAGCGGAGACGTTACCATAGATTCGGTCAAAAAAGAGATAGAAAACAGGTTCGGTTCAAAATTAGGCAAACTTAACGCCGAAGCGGCGCAAACAGCTTATAACTATATAAAAGGAGACAGGAGTGGATTTTAAGGTCGGAATAATTGCGATGCCGGGCGCGGCGCTTTCCAACAAGACGGGTTCTTTTGCCAACGAAACTCCGGTATTTAAGCATAAAACATGCACGGGATGCAATCTTTGCATCTATTTTTGTCCCGAAGGAGTAGTGTACGGAGACAAAAAAACCAAAATATACGATTACGATTCCGATTACTGCAAGGGATGCGGAATATGCGCCGAAGAATGTCCCGTGGACGATATAGAAATGGTTCTCGTAGAAAAATAATTTTAACTTGCAAATATAAACGGTGGATATGATATGAAACAGGTTCTCGAAGGTTCTATGGCTATTTCGGATGGGGTAAGGATGGCGGAGCCCCTTGTTATTTCGGCTTATCCGATTACGCCCCAGACCCATATAGTCGAACATCTTTCGCAAATGGTCGCGGACGGAGATTTGAAAGCCGAATTTATTATGGTAGAAAGCGAACATTCGGCGGCTTCCGTAGTTCTCGGCGCAAGCGCATGCGGAGTCAGGACATATACGGCAACGGCTTCCCAGGGGTTGTTATATATGGAAGAAGTCGTGTACAATATTGCCGGAATGAGGCTTCCGGTCGTTATGACCGTAGCCAACAGAGCTGTTTCTGCGCCGATAAATATCTGGAACGATATGCAGGACGCTATGGCTGTAAGAGATACCGGCGCCATTATGCTTGTCGCCGAAAACAATCAGGAAGCCTACGATATGCATATTCAGGCGTTTAAGATTGCCGAAAATCAGGATGTGATGCTTCCGGTTATCGTGAACGTGGACGGGTTTGTTCTAACCCATACTTTTGAAGTGGTAGAAACTATAGACAGCATCGAAAAGGTAAGGGAATATCTTCCGCCTTTAAATATGGAATATAAATTGGACGTCGAAAATCCGTATTCTTTCGGGACGCTGGGCGAGCCTTCCGTTTATATGGAAGCGAGATATAATCTTTATAACGCCATGAATTTTTCAAGAAACGTTATAATAGACGCCGCAAAAGAGTTTAAAGATATGTTCGGCAGGTTTTACGGAGGGTTGACGGACTCTTATAAAATGGACGATGCGCAAACGGTTATCGTGGCAATGGGTTCGGTTCTCGGCACGATAAAGGATGCCGTAGATGAATTAAGAGAAACGGGAAAAAAGATAGGCGTTCTTAAAATTCGTTCGTTCAGGCCTTTTCCCGAAGAAGAAATCGTTGCCGCCCTTAAAAACGTCAAAAACGTTATAGTAATAGAAAAAGCCATATGCCCGGGAAAAGGCGGAATTCTTTCCGTGGAAATAAGGGATTCCCTGTTTAAGCATAAAATTAATTCTGTCAGCGTCAACGGTTATACGCTTGGACTTGGCGGCAGGGATATCACGCCTAAAAATATTCACGACCTTGTTGCGAGGGCGGAAAAAGAAGAAAACGTCGACGGCGAATTTGTAGGGCTGTCCCAGCAGTATCTATAAAAATAAAATATTAATAAAATAGGAATATTAAAATTATGCTGACGAAAGAGGAAACTCATAACGAACTGTTTACGATGGGACATACCGGCTGTTCGGGGTGCGCCCAGTCTATGAGCGTGAAAATGATAATGGAAATCCTCGGCAAAAATACCATTGCCACTAACGCCACGGGATGCCTTGAGGTTTTTTCCACGCGGTGGCCGGAATCTTCATGGAAGATTCCGTGGATACATTCTCTTTTTGAGAATTCTGCGGCGGTGGCTTCGGGAGTCGAAGCGGCGCTTAAAGCTATGGGCAAAAAGGACGGCATTACGGTTCTTGCCCAGGGCGGCGACGGCGGGACGGCCGACATCGGACTTCAGTCTCTTAGCGGAATGTTCGAAAGAAACCACGATGTTTTATACGTCTGCTACGACAACGGCGCATATATGAATACGGGATACCAGAGAAGCGGCTTGACCCCGTTCGATGCCTATACTACGACGAGTCCTTCGGGAAAAGAATCTTTCGGAAACCAGAGACCGAAAAAATATATGCCGGAAATTGCGATGGCTCACAGAATTCCGTACACAGCGGTTGCATCCGCAGGTTATCCTATAGACCTTCAAAAAAAGGTTAAAAAGGCTAAATCCATAACGGGAGCAAAATATCTGCAGGTTGACGTTCCGTGCGTTCCCGGATGGAAATACGAGCCGAAATATTCCGTAAAACTTGCCCAGCTTGCGGTTCAGACTGGTCTTTATCCGTTATTCGAGGCGGAATACGACAAAATAATTTCGGTTAAAAAGATAAGCAAAAAAGTTCCGGTAGAGGAATATCTCAAGCTGCAGGGAAGATTTAAACATCTGTTCAAAGATGATGCCGGAAGAGCGGAAATAGAAAAGATTCAAAAAATTGCCGACGAAAATATCGAGCGTTTCGGTTTAATTTAATGACAGGGAACAATTCCGATATTCAAAAAAAGCTAATCGACGGAAGGCTCATTGCTTCGGAAATAGAACTCTCTATATCGGAAAAAATCGTAGAATTAAAAAATAAAGGGATTGTTCCGTCGATAGCCGTCATTCTGGTAGGAGAAAACCCGGCTTCCATAGTTTATGTCAGAAACAAAGAACGCGCCGCGCAAAGATGCGGAATATTATCCAAAAAAGATATTTACCCCGAATCTTTAACCGAAAAAGAGCTTTTAAATAAAATAGAAGAATTAAATAACGACCCTTTAATTCACGGCATTCTTGTCCAACTGCCCCTGCCCTCTCATATCGACGAAAAAAAAATAATGGAAGCGATAAATCCGGCAAAAGACGTTGACGGGTTTCATCCTTTAAACGTCGGGAAAATTTTTACCGAAAACGCTTCTTTTTACCCCTGCACCCCTTACGGCATCTTAAAAATGCTGGATTATTACGATATTCCTGTTAAAGGGAAAAACTGCGTTATAATAGGGCAGAGCAACATCGTGGGCAAGCCCCTTGCCGTTATGCTTATGAACAGGCTCGCAACCGTTTCGTCTTTAAATATTTTTACGAAAGACGTGAAATCTATCGCCGCGGGAGCCGACATCTTAATATCCGCGACCGGCAAGGCGCATTTAATAGACGAGAACTACGTTAAAGACGGAGCCGTCGTAATAGACGTCGGCATTTCCAATATAGGAGGAAAGCTTTGCGGAGACGTAAATTTTGAAAGGGTTATAAACAAAGTTTCAAAAATAACGCCGGTTCCGGGAGGCGTCGGTCCTCTTACCGTCGCGGTTTTAATGGAAAACACGGTTAAATCGGCTTTAATAAAATCAGGTGATAAAAAGGGACAGATTTCAAATCTGTCCCTTTTTAAAAAATAAAAATGATAGTATCCAAACAAAAAGAATTAGACGACATAATAAAAAAAATCAAAGGCTCCGTTTTTATATTCGGCTGCGGCATCTGCTCCGATACCTCCAGAACCGGAGGACCAAGGGAAGTAGAGTCTATGAGGAAGATTTTAACCGATAGAAATATCGCCGTCGAAGGGACATACGTAATAGACGCTATGTGTCATCTTCAAAAAGTCAGAAAAGCGGCAAGGGATAACAGAGAGGGTTTGTCGAAAGCGCAGACCGTTCTGGCTTTGTCATGCGGCAGCGGCGTGCAGTCCGCCGTAATGGCGCTTCCCGATAATATAAAAGTGGTTTCCGGCGTGGATACTATGTTTTTGGGCAATATCGAAAACCTGTCTTCGCTTAAAGAGATGTGTTCTTTATGCGGAAACTGCGTTTTAAACGAAACCGGCGGAATCTGCCCCGTAACGCTTTGCCCGAAAGGTTTACTAAACGGTCCCTGCGGGGGCATGAAAAATTATAAATGCGAAATCGATGAAAATATGGACTGCGCGTGGGTCAAAATCTATGAAAGGTCGGTAGTCCAGAATACGCTGGAAGATATTAAAAAAACGGCTAAACCTAAAGACTATTCGGTTAAGAAGCCTGCCGCAACGCTGAAGTTTTCCGGTTCGCACAAGTAAATTCCATGGGGACAGGCTTAAGTCCGTCCCAGAAAAAAGGAGTTATTTATGAAATCTTTTAACGTAAAAGCGCCGGATTATATTTACGAGATAAATCCTTATGTTCCGGGCAAACCTATAGAAGAAGTAGAAAGGGAAAAAGGAATAAAAAATATCGTTAAGCTGGCGTCTAACGAAAACCCTCTCGGCCCTTCACCTTTAGCCTTGAAAGCGGTTAAGACTTGCCTTAAAGATTTAAACAGATATCCGGACGGTTCGGGTTTTTATTTAAAGCAGGAATTAGTTAATTTTTTCGGCGGAAGGGGCGGACGGAAAAAATCCGAACAGTTTGGGCTGATGCCTGAAAATTTTATCCTCGGAAACGGTTCCAACGAATTAATAGATATTGCCGTAAGAACGTTTTGCGAAAAGGATGAAAACATCGTGTCCCCCTTTCCTTCTTTTGTTGCGTATTATCTTGCGGGAGAGCAGCTCGGTTTAAAGTTAAAAATAAGCAGGCTCAAAGATTATGCCCTTGATTTAGACGATATGCATAAATTAATAGACGGCAAAACTAAAGTGGTTTTCATATCCAATCCAAATAATCCTACCGGCACGTTTTTCTCGAACGATAAAATTATAAATTTTATTAAAAAGGTAAAAGACGGCGTATTAGTCGTAATCGATGAGGCTTATATCGAATACATAGGCAAATCGTTAATTGAAGATATAAATATAGCCGATTTTCCAAACATCCTTGTTTTGCGTACATTTTCAAAAGTTTACGGACTTGCGGGACTCAGAGTCGGTTATGGAATAGGGCATAAAGATTTAATTTCTCTAATGGACAGGGTCCGCGAACCTTTTAACGTCAGTTCGCTTTCTTTAGCCGCCGCGGCGGCGGCATTAAAAGATAAAGAGTATCTTGAAAAAGTTATAACGACTAACGAAACCGAGAAAAATTATCTTTACGGCAGATTTAAAAAAATAGGTTTAGAATTCGTAAAAACGGGGGCAAATTTTATACTCGTAAAATTGAAAGGGCAAAAAGCTGCCGAAATATCGGAAAAACTTCTAAACGCCGGCGTTATCGTGAGACCTATGGACAGGTTCGGCTACGGCGATATGGTAAGGATTACCGTAGGCACGCATAAAGAGAACGTTAAGTTGATTAAAGCATTGCAAAAGTCTGTTTAAAATTTTACAATTATTTCAGGATAGGATAAAATAAAAGAGTTAATGATAGGTAAATAAAAATTTGGTTAAGGGAGGAAAATAGATGATTTTGGTATTAAAAAAAGGAGCTACCAAGGATGAAGTTAATCATATCCTCGGTAAAATAGAGCAGGCAGGACTAAAGCCCCACATTTCGGAAGGAGCCGACGTTACCATTATAGGCTGCATAGGACACGAAGACGCGGTTAAGGCTTTTTTTGAAGAGGCAGAGGCGCTTTCGGGAGTGGATAAAGCCATTAGAATATCCAAGCCTTATAAACTGGCTTCGAAAGAGCTCGGCAAGGAAAGGAGCATCTTTAAAATCGGAAATATAGAAATAGGCGGGGACGATATAGCCGTTATAGCCGGTCCCTGCGCCGTAGAAAATCTTGAAAATCTTACGGAGATTGCCGAAAATATTAAAAAATCCGGCGCCAAAGTATTAAGAGGCGGCGCGTTTAAACCCAGAACCAGCCCATATACGTTTCAGGGACTCGGAGAAGAAGGGCTTAAATATCTGAGCGAGGCAAGGAAAAAAACCGGACTTTTAGTGGCAACGGAAGTAATGGACCCGAGAGATTTAGACCTTATCTGCTCTTATGCGGATATTATACAGATAGGCGCAAGAAATATGCAAAATTTCAGACTGCTTCAGGAGGTCGGAAAAGTAAATAAGCCGGTAATACTTAAAAGAGGCTTGTGTTCGACTATACAGGAATTTTTGATGTCCGCAGAATATATTATGTCAAATGGCAACGAACAGGTAATATTATGCGAAAGGGGAATCAGGACTTACGAAACCTCTACCAGAAACACGCTTGATTTAAGCGCAGTTCCGGTACTAAAGAGGCTTTCGCATCTTCCGGTCATCGTCGATCCTTCCCATGCGGCGGGCGTATGGTATTACGTCGAACCGCTTTCTCTTGCCGCAATAGCGGTCGGAGCCGACGGACTTATGATAGAAGTTCATCCTGTGCCGGAAAAAGCGTTTTCGGATGGAGCGCAGTCTTTAAAATATGACACTTTCGACGATTTAATAAATAAAGCAAGGGCGGTCGCAAGGGCGGTTAATAGAAACATATAGTCTTAATAATTATGTTTAAAGAAATTTCAATAATAGGGCTCGGTTTCATGGGGGCGTCTATAGCCGGGGCCGTCAAAAAAAAATTTCCGGAAACAAAAATTAAAGGATACGACGCCGTTAAAAACAATATCGATTACTGTATTTCTAAAGGTATAATAGACGGTGTCGTAAATATTGAGAAAGCGGGATGCGGAGGCAGTGATTGTTTAATAATAATATGCATTCCCCCTGCGGCCATCGTCTCTTTTTTTGAAAAACATCCGGTTTTTTTTATTAACGCGCCTTTAATAACGGATATCGGGAGCGTTAAAAACGGCATCACTTCTAATGCCGAAGCGAATAATATAAGCAATTTCGTGGGCTCGCATCCAATGTGCGGCTCGGACAAAACCGGACCGGAAAATGCAGATTTTTCGCTTTTTGACGGCAAGAAATGCATCGTTATCAGAGAAACCGCCGATTTAACGGATAAACGAAGAACGGCAAAAATAGAGCAAACGGCGGAATTCTGGAAATCTTTAAACATGGACGTTATTTTTGCCGCGGCTGAAACGCATGACGATATAACTGCATACACGAGCCACCTTCCCCACCTTATAGCTTTTTTGCTGTCGGATACGACGCTGTCTTATATGGGAGGGCTTGCGGAGTTTAAAGGTTTTATAGGGAGCGGTTTTAAGGATTCTACCAGAATAGCTTCTTCCTCCGCCGAATTATGGACGGATATATTTCTTATGAACGGCGCAAACGTTATTGCTTCTTTAGAAGACTTTATAGCGTCCGCAAATATAATGAAAGGATTTATAGAAACGGGAGATAAGGAAGGTTTAAGCTCATATCTGAAGAAAATTTACGGAGAGCGGAAAGAGGCGGGGATTTGACGAAAGATTTATTGGAATTTAAACAGGATAAAATTTTAATTAAAGGGCTTTCAAAAGGATTTAGCGCGGCTATAGAAGTTCCCGGCGATAAATCTATATCCCATAGGGCTGTTATGCTCGGAAGCTTAGCCGTCGGAAAATCCCGCGTATCCAATTTATCTTTATCCAGAGACAATCTGGCGACCGTTGCGGCATTCAGGAAGCTCGGCATAAATATTAAAAAACAAAATTTAAACGGCTCGCCAAAAGATTTCGTAATCGAAGGCGCCGGGCTTCACGGTTTGAAAGAGCCTGAATCGGTTATTAATACGGCTAATTCAGGCACCCTCACGAGGCTACTTGCGGGAATACTTGCAGGGAACGATTTTTTCTCGGCAATGTCAGGCGATAAATACCTTAATTCCAGGCCTATGCGGCGCATAATCGAGCCCTTAAGGCTTATGGGGGCTAAAATAACCGGACGCAATAAAAATGCTTATCCGCCGCTCGCAATTTCCGGCGGAGGCTTAAAATCTATCTTTTACGAAGTTCCGGTTCCGAGTGCGCAGGTTAAATCCTGCGTTATGTTTGCCGCTCTTTTTGCCGAAGGGGATACGGTAATATACGAAAAAAAAGAGACGAGAGACCATACGGAAAATTTATTAAAACTTCAGGGGTATCCGGTTAATGTCGATGTTCCCGCTAGCGGCGGCAGTCTTATAACCGTTAAAGGGCGCGGCAGGGGCGAATTAAGGCCTTTTAATATCAGTATCCCGGGAGATTTCAGCAGCGCCGCATTTTTTATCGCGCTCGGCATTTTACATAAAGGTTCCGAAATTACGGTCGGCAACGTTTTACTTAACGCTAAAAGAACCGGATTTATTAAGGCGCTTAAAATGATGGGAGCGGACGTTAATTTGGCCGTTACGGGAGAAATTCCGGAAAGAACCGGCGATATAAAAGCAAAATACTCCGCCCTTAAAGGCATAACCGTTCCTCCCGAACTGGTTCCTGATATGATAGACGAGTTTCCTATTTTTTCCGTAATCGCTTCTTTTGCGGAAGGAAAAACGACCGTAACCGGAGCAAAGGAGCTAAGGGTCAAAGAAAGCGACAGGATTAAGACTATAGTTTATAATCTAAGGGCGCTCGGGGTCGATATAAAGGAACTGGAAGACGGATTTGAAATAAACGGCAATCCCGATTTAAAAAACCGCCGCGAACCGAGGTTGACGGCATTAAATTCGTTCGGCGACCACAGAATCGCTATGTCGATGGTAATCGCGGGGCTTATTCTTAAAAGCGGAAAAATAGAAATCAGCGGCATAAGATGCATAAATACTTCTTTTCCCGAATTTTTCGATACCGTTTCCGGATTGATAAACCAATAAGGATATAAATACCCTAATGCCGATTTCGAAAATATTCAATAAATTCTAATATTCCGTCATTGCGAGCGCAGCGAAGCAATCTCGTTTTAGATTGCTTCGCTGCGCTCGCAATGACATTATTAAGTAATTCAGGTAATTCGTATATAAAAATTTCTAAATCGGGATTTGGGTGAATAAAAATGATATGAAAATAATAGTAGCGCCTTCCGCCGGTTTTTGTTTCGGCGTTAAAAGGGCTGTCAATATGGCTTTAGACGCGGCCGAGCAATGCAGGCCGTTAGAAAAATTAAATACCCTTGGACCTATCATACATAATCCGCAGGTGGTTAAGTCTTTAGAAGAGAAGGGCGTATTTTCGATAGACGACATCGATTGCAACTGTTTCGACACGCTGCTTATCCGTTCCCACGGCGTTAAGGCGGAAGTTATGGAAACGTTGAAATCTAAAGGCGTAAAAATAATAGACGCCACATGCCCTTTTGTGAAAAAAGCGCAGAATTATATAAACGAAGCCGCTTTAAAAGGCTATTTTATAATAATGGTCGGAGATAAAAACCATCCTGAGGTTCAAAGCGTGATAAGTTTTGCAGATAAAGACAGGTTTTTAGTGATTAATAATCTTGCCGATATGGAAAAAGTTCCGGTATCCGAAAAGTTGGCTTTAATTTCGCAAACTACGCAGGATGTAAATTTTTACAAGCGCGTAATAGACGAAATAAATAAAATAGCAAAAGACGAGGCAGTCGTTTTCGATACGATTTGCGATGCCACTGCGATAAAACAGGAAGAGTCTAAAATTATAGCTTCAAACGTCGATGTTATGATAGTCGTAGGGGGCTATAACAGCGCAAATACCAATAAATTGCAAAATATATGCAAAGAGATTCAACCTAATACATATCACATAGAAACCGAAAACGAAGTTAACCCTGAATGGTTTGCAAATGCTAAAAGCGTCGGCATAACTGCGGGGGCATCCACTCCCGACTGGATAATAGAGCGGGTTTTAAAGAAAGTCCACGATATAGACGAAGCCGGATTAAAAAGATTTGCTTAATTTATTTAAATGTGTTAGATTAGTTTTATTAAATTTAGGAGGTAGTAATATATTTATGGCAAAAAAAAGTTTTAATCAATTTATCAATGAGGGTAATCCCACCGAATTCGAGATTCTGCTCGGTTCTTATGAAAATATGAACAGCAAAGGGCTCGTGAGGCAGGGAAAAATTTTAAATATCGATCAAGACTATGTTTACGTCGATGTAGGAGATAAGTCCGACGGTATAATTACGGTTCAGGAGATATCCTCCGGCGGCGCTATCGATATTACTTCTATTGCGATAGGCGGTTCCATAGAAGTATTTGTCGGGAGCTACGACGATAAACTCGGATATTTAATATGCTCCAGAGAAAAAGCAAAAAACGTTTATGCGCTTGACGATATAGAAAAGGTATGCAACGACAATGAACTAATAAAAGGGACGGTAGCGGCAAAGACCAAAGGCGGACTGATAGTCGATTTGAACGGGGTTACCGCGTTTCTGCCCGGTTCGCAGATAGACGTTAAACTGACCAGGGATTTCGACGCTTTTCTCGGAAAGACTTTAGACCTGAAAGTTATAAGCGTGGATAAAAAAAGTTGTAACGTAATAGTATCGAGAAGAAAAGTCATAGAAGACGAAATAAAAAAGTTGAAGGAAAATGTTTTAACCGATATAAAAGAAGGCGACGTGCTTGAAGGAATAGTTAAAAATATTACCGATTATGGCGTTTTTGTGGATTTGGGCGGCATGGACGGACTTATTTATATTACCGACATATCATGGAAAAGAATATCGCACCCGTCGGAAATATTAAATCTCGGACAAAAAATAAACGTTAAGGTTATTAAGTACGACGAAGAAAAACACAGGGTTTCGCTCGGCTACAAACAGCTTTTCGACGACCCATGGCGGAATATAGCGGATAGGCATAAGCCGGGAGATATTATAGAAGGCGTTATTATAAATATTACGGATTACGGCGCATTCGTCGAACTAGACGACGACGTAGAAGGGCTTATACACTTATCGGAAATGACGTGGGAGAAAAAACAGATAGACCCGAAAACTTTTTTAACTAAAGGACAGAGGGTAAAGGTATCCGTCTTAAGCATAGAACCCGAAACGCGAAAATTATCCCTCAGCCTGAAAAGGCTTACCGAAAGCCCGTGGAATTTATTAAAAGATAAATATCCGGTAGGCAAAGTCATAGAAGGCACTGTCAAAAATATATACGAGTTCGGCGTCTCCGTGGAGTTAGAGGAAAATTTGGAAGGCTATGTCAAGCAGAACGATTTTTCGTGGACAAAAAGAACGAAACACCCAAACGAGTTATTTAAAACGGGGGAGAAAATCAGCGCGGTCGTTTTAAGCATAGACGAAGAAAAGCAGAGAATCTATCTGGGGATAAAACAGCTTACCGAAAGCCCATGGTCTCATATTAAAGACAAATATTCCGTAGGCTCGATTATAACGGGGACTGTATCCAATATCACGGAGTTCGGAATATTCGTTCAGCTTGAGGAAGGCATAGAAGGGCTTATTCATAATTCAAAAATTCCTGAGAATTTTATTAAGGAAAACAATGTATCCGCCGGATCCCAAATTAATGCGGAAATAATAATGCTTGACGGCAATGAACAAAAAATCGGATTATCCCTTATTAACGTTGACCAGAATTAATTATGAGCATGAATAAACATCCCTTTTTAAGCGGATTGCTTTTTCTAATGGTATTCATAGGAGTATTCGGTCTATTCATCTACCTGATATTATTTAAATTTCAGTCAAAATCAAGCTATAACGTAGTTAGGGGTTCATCCCATTATGCCGTCGGCATAATAAATCTTACCGGCGCGATAACGAGTTCGTCAGATTTCGTGCGGCTTTTAAACCACTATAAACGGGACGGCGATGTTAAGGCCGTGGTAATCAGGGTAAATTCTCCCGGCGGAGAGGTTGCCCCTTCTCAGGCAATTTACGAACAGCTTATGAAATTCAGAAAACATAAGAAAATAGTGGTATCTATGGATTCGGTAGCTGCATCAGGGGCATATTACATATCTTCCGCGGCGGACAAAATAGTCGCCGAACCGGGGACGCTTACGGGTTCTATCGGGGTAATAATGGAAATGCCGAACGTGTATAAACTTATGAAAAAAGTCGGAGTGTCTTATAACTATATAGTAAGCGGTCCTTATAAAGACATAGGAACTCCTTTTAAGGAAATGACCCCTATGCAGAGAAAAAAAATGCAGGGCGTCGTAATGAACGTTTACGGACAGTTTGTCAAGGCTGTCGCTAAGGGCAGAAATCTCAAAGTTTCTTATGTAAAAAAGCTTGCAAACGGCATGGTATATTCGGGACAGCAGGCGTTGAAATATCGTCTCGTTGATAAACTCGGCGATTTTCAGGATGCGGTTAAACTGGCTCAAAAATTAGCCGGAATTAAGGGTAAGGCTACTTTAATATATCCCGTCAGAAAGCATTCCAACCTGTTTCAATCCGTTATAAAAAGAGCGGTCAAGTCTTTTGTCGATAACATCGGAGGCGCCTCTTTTCTTAAAGGCGTCGGACTTGTTTCATACAACAATATGAGATTAGATTTTTAAAAATTTAATTTAAAAAATGCCGTATGGAAATTATTTATGCACCGTGGCGTATGGACTATTTAGTAAAAGATAAATCTAAGGAAGAATGTGTTTTTTGCGAAGACAGCAAATGTTATGAAGACAAATACGTTCTTTTTAAAGGAAAATATTCATACGTAAAACTAAATACTTTTCCTTATAACTGCGGACATCTTTTGATTATACCTTACGTCCACTCAAAGGAACTCAACGGGATTTCTTTTGAAGCGGGAGCCGAAATAATGAAACTACTGTCTTTAAGCTGCGATATTTTAAAAAAAGTTTACAGGTGCGATGCCATAAACGTCGGGCTTAATCTCGGCAAAGCGGCGGGGGCGGGCATCGAACAGCATCTGCATTTTCATATAATACCGAGGTGGGAAGGCGACGTTAGTTTTTATACCGTTTGTTCGGAACTGAGAGTCGTCTCGGAAATACTCGACGATACTTACGGCAAACTATCCGGCGATTTTAAAAATATAATCTTGTAAGAGGCGTATATAAATGGTTAAATATATAAACCTCGTTCTTTTGGTCGTCTTTGTAGCCGCAGTTTTAATTTTTACAGCAGAAAATCCCGAGCTTGTCAGCGTAAAATTTTTAGAATTCCGGTCAATCAATCTTCCTATATCGGTGATTGTATTTTCTTCTGCTATAATAGGCATTTTTATAGGCTTGATATACCATTTTTATACCGCTTATAAAACAAAAAGAGAACTGAAAACAAAAAACGAAAAAGAAAAATTATGACCGGTTTGGCGGAATTTGAAAAAAATTCAATCGAACAGGCTATAGGCGAAATTTTTTATAGATACGGATACGGAATACCGGCGCAGGATTTACTTAAAAAAATAGGCGTTGTTTCCGAAAATGCGGGATTCGGCGCTTTTTTAATAGGCGGCTTTCCGAGAGATATTATAATATATATTTTAAAGTCAAACCCCGAAACATCTGATAAATTTAAATCTTCCGAAGTTTTTGAATCAAAACAGATTGCTTCGCTTGCGCTCGCAATGACAAAACAGCGCAAATTTAAATCTTCCGAAGTCTTTGAATCAAACTCGCGCTTTCTTGATTTAGATATTGCCGTAAGAGGTTCTGCCGAAAAACTTGCCTTTTTAATAAAAGAAAATAAAAATTTAAAATTTAAATTAAATTATTTGAAAGCGCATAAGAAATTTGGGACGGCTTCATTGGAGTTTTTAGTAAACGGTATGCCTCTTAAAATAGACCTTGCTTCCCTCAGAACCGAGGTTTATAAAAAACCCGGTATGCTGCCGGAAGTAAATACGGCAAAAGCCGGACTCAAAGACGATATAAGCAGAAGAGATTTTACCATAAATACCGTCGCTTTTTCAATCAACCGCAAAGATTTCCTCAAGATTAAAGATTATTCGTCTGGAATACGCGATATATTAAATAAAAAAATAAGCGTTTTGCATGATTTAAGTTTCATCGACGACCCGACCAGAATGTTCAGGGCTGTTAGATTTGAAAAAAGGCTCGGTTTTCGAATAGACGGTAAGACGCTAAAACTGATAAAAACCGCTTTAGATAAAAATATTTTGGACAATATTTCCGGCAAAAGAATAACCGCGGAATTATATCTTCTGCTGAAAGAAAAAAAGCCGGAGATATATTTCGAGAGGCTCGATAAATTAAATATTCTAAGTTCGATTTACGGCAAATTAAAATTCGGCAAAAAAAATAAAATCGTCTTCAAAAAAATTTCGGCATATTTTAACGAACCGGATAAAGCGGAAAAGATAAGAAGGGTTTGTAAAGATATAGACATTAACATGCTTTATACGGCGGAAATTTTTTACGGTTTAAGTAATTCCGAATTAAGCGAAGCGGTGAAAAGGTTAAATATGGGGCAGAAAATCGAAAAAACGCTGGAGGCGGTATATTCGGATATAAAAAAAATAAACGGTTTAAAATTAAATAATACGGAAATATATGATAAACTTAATAAAATAGACGCAAAAAGCATTTTATTTTATTTGTTTCAAGACTGCGGCGGGAACGGAGCGGATTTGAATTTCAGAAAAATTATAGTAAGATATTTAGATAAAATAATATTTATCAAGCCTTATTTGAACGGACACGACATTAAGTCTATGGGGATTTGCGAAGGACCGTTATGCGGCAAAATATTGAACGAAATTAAATTATTAAAAATAGAAGGCAGGCTTAAATCTAAAAAAGACGAATTAGAATATATAAAAAAAAATTACATAAAAAATTAAAGCAACGGGGGTTTAAAGTTGGTAGAATTTAATTTTAAATATGTTTTAAAGTCTGCCATAGGGGAAAACGGGCTCGAAGAATCCGAAATAAAATCTTTCGAAAGGGAGATTGTCGCGGCAAGAAGAAGCCTTAATGAACTCAGGCGCAACGGAGACGTCGGGTTTTACGACGAAATATCGAATATCGGCATGGTAGCCGATGTTAAAACGGCGGCCGAAAAATTATTTTCTAAAGATATTCAAACGCTTTATGTTGTGGGAATGGGCGGTTCTTCACTCGGTGCGATATTTTTAAAAGAAGCGCTCGGCGGAATGTCCGGCAGCGTGAAAAAGGACAGGGGAATTAACGTTATATTTTCGGAAAATATAGACCCGCTATATATAAAAAAAAATATAGACCGCATCGATATTAAAAAGACGGTATTCTGTTTTGTTACGAAATCCGCCGATACTATCGAAGTTGTAGCCCAGTTTTTTATTATTAAGGAATTACTTGAAAAGGCGGTTAAAGACTACAGGGACAATTTAATTTTTATCACCGATAAGCAAAGCGGATTTTTGAGGCGTTACGCCGACGAAAACGGCATAGCCGTTTTAGATATAGCCAAAAACGTAGGGGGAAGATATTCCATTACGACGGCCGGCACCCTTTTTCCCGCTTATATAATGGGGTTCGATATAGAAAAATTTCTGCGCGGCGCTATATCCTATAGAGACGATATACTGAACAAAGGGGTTTTTGAAAATAATCCGGTTTACGCGATGGCCGCCGTTATATATCTTTTTTACGCAAAAAAGAACCGCAATATATTTGTTCCCTTTGTTTACAGCGATTATCTAAGAGAATTCTCAAGATGGTTCAGGCAGCTTTTTGCGGAAAGCCTAGGAAAAGACCTTGTTTCCCCTACGCCGGTTCCGGCAGTGGGGGCGACAGACCAGCATTCCCAGCTTCAGCTTTATATGCAGGGTCCGCAGGATAAACTCATGGCATTTTTCTGCCTTAAAGATACGGAAAGCGATTTTACGGTTAATTCAAGCGGGTTTAAAGAATTCGATTATTTGGACAAGAAAAAATTGTCCGATATTCTCATGAATGAACTGAAGGGGGTAGAACTTGCCCTTGCTATAAATAAAAGACCGTCTTTCAGAATTACTTTAGATAAAATAGACGAATTCGGTATCGGCGAACTTTCCTTTATGTGTATGGAGGCGGTAGCGGTTCTCGGAATGCTCTTAAAAATTAACCCGTTTGACCAGCCCGGAGTGGAAAAAGGAAAGAAGTTCGCCTATCTGCTGATGGGGAGAAAAGACGGCTCTTTAACTAAAGAATCGGAGGAATTGGAAAGACTTAACGCAATACCCGATATGCCTTATTAATTTGATTAATGCCTAATATTAAAAAAATCATAGTTATAGGCGGTGCGACCTGCTCCGGAAAAACTGAAATTTCGGTCGAACTGTCGAAACTTTTTCCCGTAGAAATAATAAATTTCGATTCGATGTGTTTTTACAGGTATTTCGATATCGGGACGGCAAAACCGGATAACGAAGCGAGGGCGGCGGTTAAACATCATCTTGTAGATATTAAAGACCCCGATGAAGAATATAATGCTCGGATGTTTTCCGAAGATGCGGCGGGATTAATCGAAGAAATAACATCAAAAGGGAAAATACCCCTTTTTACCGGAGGGACGGGGCTTTATATGAAGTCCTTAATTTACGGGCTTTCTCCGATTCCGGAAATAGATAAAGCCGTTTACAGGGAAAGGGCGGTCGAATTAATTAAAAAAATAGGAATTTCGGCGGCATATGAAAAGCTGAAAGAGTTCGACCCCGCATACGCCGTAAAAATATCCAGTTCCGACAGCCAGAGAATAGCAAGGGCTTACGAGGTGTATTCAGCCACAGGCAGACCTTTTTCTTATTATCTTAGCGAAAATCCTTTCGGCAGACCGCTGTATAATTATATATATTTTAACTTAAATCCTCCGAAAGATTATCTGAAATCGTGTATAATGGAAAGGACGCGGCTCATTATGGAAAAAGGTTTGGTGGATGAAACGGAAAGTATTTTAAACAAGGGATATAAAGCCGGTTTAAAACCGTTCAAGGGTATCGGATATAGGGAATCCTTAATGTATCTGAACAAAGAAATTAAGACGGAAAACGATTTATATTTAAAAATTGTTTCTTCCACCGTAAAATATGCAAAAAGGCAGTCCACGTTCTTTAAAAAGGCGGAAAATGCGATGGAGGTTAATTTTACGGATTTAAACAAAAAGCTCGCGTTTGCGGCAAAGACTATAGAAGGGTTTTTAAGATGACCCAGAGGGCACTGCTTATCGGTATAAATGCGCCTGCTTCGGACAGGGAAAAAAGCACGGATTCATTAGAAGAGCTTGCGATGCTTTCCGAAACGGCGGGCGCGGAAAATGTTTTCAAAGTTCTAAAAAATATAAAAAAAATAGATCCGGCATATTATCTTTCTAAAGGTATGCTCGAAGACATAAAAGAGCGCGCCGTTTCGGAGAATGCGGGTATCGTTATAATCGACGCCTCTCTGAGTCCCGCCCAAGAGAGGAACCTTTCGGAGTATTTGGATTTAAACGTTATCGACAGAACGAGGCTTATATTAGACATATTTGCCGTTCATGCAAGGACGGCGGAAAGCAGATATCAGGTCGAGCTTGCTATGATTAATTATATGCTTCCGCGGCTTAAAGGTATAGGCATAATGCTTTCGAGGACCGGCGCAGGGATAGGAACGAGAGGCCCCGGCGAAACCAAGCTGGAAACCGACAGAAGAAAAATAAGACAGAGGATTGCCTATATAAAGGAAAAAATAAAGCTTTCCGAGAAAACAAGGCAGTTGCACAGATATAAAAGAGGCAGACAGGGGCTTCGCACCGCCGCTATCGTCGGCTATACCAATTCCGGAAAAACCACTCTTATGAAGAGATTAACCGGCAAAGGAGAAAAGGGGGAGGACAAGCTTTTTGCGACGTTAGGCACTAAGATGGCTTCTATTTACGATGCCGCCGGAAGAAAAAAGGTTATAATATCGGATACCGTAGGATTTATTCAAAACCTGCCGCTTTTTCTGGTAGAATCTTTTAAGGCTACCCTTGAGGAAACGGTTCATTCCGATTTATTGATACATGTTATAGATCCAGTTCAAAGCGATGCGGCGGGCAAATATGAGGAAGTCGTAAAAATACTGGACGAAATAGGAGCGGAAGACAAAAAGGTAATTACGGTTTTAAATAAAATAGACCTTTTGTCCGCAGAACAGGTTGATTTTTTATCGGTTAAATTTGAAATATTAACCGGAAAGCCGCCGGTTGCGGTATCCGCTAAAACAGGGGAAAACATAAACTTATTAAAAGAAAAGATATTCAAATCGTTAGAGTATCAAACAATATAAGGATAAATTAAAAATGAAAAAAATGACTCTATTATCGTTATTGCCGTTATTATGCTTATTATCATGCTTTTTTTCGGGCAGAGCGTCCGGCATGAACGTTAAGGCGGAAACTTATATAGTTATCCCAAAAAATAATAAAGGAGGCTTACAGTCTTTGGCAATTAAACGCGCAATCAGGCTCTCTTTAAAAAAAGCCGCAGAAAGCTTAACCGGCAAAAAGAAGTTTTTAAATAAAAGAGATAACCGCATTCTTGAACAGGAAATTTATTCTAAGGGTTTAAAATACGTGTATTCTTTTAAAATAGTTAGGGCAAAAAAATACCTTAATCTTTATTATATCAATTTAATCGTTTATATAAGAAAAAATATTCTCACGAGGAAATTAAAAAGTTTAGGGTTTAAAATTGCCAAAGACGGGATTAAAGCGGAAAAAATAAATTACAACGTTTATTACGTAAAATTTACGGGAAATTTCAGCTATTCCGATTCCAACAAGTTTCAGAAATTAATGCTCAAATATTCGCGGCATTTGCAAAACCTTTACGTATCGTCGTTTTCGGAAAATTTTGCCGAAATAAAAGTTTTATATTACGGCAGTATAATCAGGCTTTTTAAAAGAGTAAAACCCGTTATCGAAACATATTTAAAAGCAAAAATATACCCCGTTAAAAACAATACGATAATAGTCGATGTAAAATAAAAAAATTAAACCAGATGAAATATATTTTTCAGGGAAGTAATCGCTACCGTATTTAAATAAAAATTAAATATGGAGTAAAGAAAAATGCTTATAAAAAGCGGGATAAAAAAATATATATAAATATTCTTATCCCTTTCGTATAAAACCCCGAGCGCCAAAGATATAGGCGGCGCGCCTATAAACATCTGCCCTACGAAAAGCCCTATCACCGGACCGTATTTTGCGACATAATTATGAGCCTTTTTGCCCTTTTTAGAGGCAAGCATTCCGTGCACCCATTTTAGAGATTTTAGTTTTAGGCCGGCATAAAACAGTAAGGAGCACAACAATGTTTCGGAAACGGTTATCAGAATAATGCTGGCGTACGGGTTCAATCCGTTGTAAACGGCATATGCCGTAGATACGTATTTGCCTCCTATCAGGGGAGTTACGTTAATCGCCGTCATTACGATATATTTATAATAAAAAGGTTTTAGCATATTATATTTATTTTTCAAGATTAATTTGATATAATTATAACTATAAATCATATATTTATAAAGCATAAAATATTAAAATTCAAATAAAAAATGTATTATTTTACTCCCGCATCGGATATGTTTGAAACGGCTGATTCAATCTTTATATATATAGAACTTGCCGGAGTAAAAAAAGAAGATATAAACATCGAAATCGGCGAAAGAATAATAGAAATCAGCGGAGTAAAGCGCCGCGGCAAAGGGGCGGAGGAGTATAATTTTCAAAGAATGGAGAGACCTTTCGGTTTTTTTAAAAGAGCCTTCGATCTGCCGCGGGCAATTAACGGGGATTCCATAGCTGCCTCTTTTAGCGAAGGGCTTTTAGAGATAATTATACCTAAAAAAACGAGAAATAACGGTTTCAGGTTTACAAGCATCGAAATTAAAGGTTAAAAAATTTTTTAAGGAAGGTAAAACTCATTATGTTTAATTTAGACTATTACGAAGATAAATTATCGGAAAGCGGATACAGGGTGCTGACAATATCCATAGAAGAATCAAAGAGAAGAAAACATTACTATCTGGGACTCGAGCATGTATTTTATGCTTTAACCTTAGTGGACGAAGACCTTTTGAACGAAATATTTACAGAATTAAAAATAGACAAAAGAAAGGTTATGAAACTTTTGAACGATTTTATGATGTCGTCCGAACAATATATAGGCGAAGGAATGAAAATTTCCCTCCAGACAAGAAATTTATTCAAGAGCGCTTACGATTACGCCCAGAGTTCGGGAAGAAATCTTATAGAATCTACCGATTTTTTAATGGTAATGTTTCAGGAGCCCAACTCTGCTCCCAACAGGGTTTTTAAAAGCCTAGGGGTAGATTCGGTGGTAATTGCCGATAAAATTTTTCAAAAAATGAGGGAAAGAAGAAACAGGAGCGACGAAAACAGAAGAAAATACGATTTGCCTTACACTTTAAGGCAACATGCCATAAATTTAAGCAAACTGGCTATTATGGATAAACTTCCTTTAGTTTTTGGAAGAGAGGAAGAAATTACGAGGCTTATGGAGATATTATGCCATATAGACAGACCTAATTCTGCGGTAATAGTAGGCGAACCCGGCGTAGGAAAAACGGCTATCGTGGAAGGGCTTGCAAGAAAAATCGAGCTTGAACCGTATAACGTTCCTCCGAGGCTCAGAAATAAAATCATAGTAAATCTTCAGATGAATTCATTAGTCGCCGGGACGGTCTTCAGGGGGATGTTCGAAGACAGGATGGAAAAAATAATAAACGAGCTGAAATCCAGAAAAAATATAATATTATTCGTCGATGAAGTCCACACGATTATCGGGGCCGGTTCGGCAATCGCCGTGCCGAGCGATGCGGCCAATATATTAAAATCTTCTCTTGCAAGGGGCGAAGTACAGATTATAGGAGCTACCACGCTTTCGGAATATAAAGAATTCATTGCGGAAGACGAGGCGCTGGCGCGCCGCTTCAGGCTCGTTAACGTTCAGGAGCCTACAGCTGAAGACACAAAAAGAATACTTTACGGGTTAAAAAGAAGGTTTGAAGATACTTACGGCGTCGAAATCGAAAACTCCGCTCTCGAGGAATCCATAAGACTGTCCTCGCGTTATTCCAAATCGTTAAGGCTTCCCGATAAAGCTATAGGGTGGATAGACTCAGGCTGCGTAAAGGCCGAAATTTATAATGAAGACAGGGTGGTTAAAAAGGAAAATATTTATCAAGTTATCTCTCAAGAAACGGGTATGCCGGTAGATTTAATTAAAAGAGACGTATTAGAAAGATTTCAGGATATGGAGGACTTTTTTTCAAAAAGAATAGTCGGACAGAAAGATGCGGTTAATTCGCTTGCCAAACATTTAAGGCTCAATAAAGGCCCTCTTAAAGAAAATTTTAACAAGCCGGATGCCGTACTTCTTTTTCTGGGTCCGACCGGGGTGGGCAAGACCGAAACGGCAAAAGCTATGGCGGAGTACCTTTTCGGTTCGGGGAGAAACGTTATAAGAATAGATATGTCGGAATATAAAGACGGTTCCATTGCCGTCGATAAATTAATCGGTATGCCGAGGGGCATTGTGGGTTCTTCGAGAGGAGGGCTCTTAACCAATCAGGTAAAAGACAACCCTTATTCGGTTATTCTCTTAGACGAGATAGAAAAGGCAAGTGATCTAGTGTTTAATCTTTTTCTTCAGGTCTTCGACGAAGGCTTTCTTACCGACGGCAGGGGCAAAAGAGTTTATTTCTCGGATTCCGTTATTATTATGACTTCAAATCTCGGTTCGCATGAATTTT
>JAJYYS010000104.1 GCA_021800745.1 bacterium | reverse complement strand
TGAAAGTCGATGCCGATTACGCATCTGCGGCAAAACCTTTTGAAGAATGGAAGAATTCGGACTGGCCGAAAAAATATAATAATCCTGTTTATAAGAACATATTTGCCGCAGGAATAGCTTTTGCCCCGCCCCATCCTATAAGCAAGCCTTTTAAAGCACCTGACGGCACCATTATAGTTCCAAGTCCCCCCAGAACAGGTATGGCATCGGGAATTATCGGGCATACTGTTGCTCTTTCCATCATCGACATGGTAAAGAATGGAGCCGAGGGGCCGACGCAAGAGGCGTCGATGACGGAATTCGGAGCGATATGCATAACCTCTATGGGCAAATCGATGACGCGCGGCTCCGCCGCATTATTAACCATGGACCCAGTAGTTCCTAATTACGAAAAATATAAATTTGGCAGAAATCTGAATTATACTTTCGGCGATATAGGTCTTGCGGGACACTGGGTTAAATATATGCTGCATTACTTATTTATGTGGAAGATGAAGGGGAAGTTTTTATGGCAGTTTATTCCTGATTGACAATTTTTGCCTGAAATATATAATAATAATTCAATTTTAAAAAAATAACCGGAGGCAGATATATTATGGAAGATAAAAGCGTAAAGGACATAACCGAATACGTTCCTTATTCTAAAGAGGCGAGGTCGTTTATGGCGCCTACTAAATATACCGTATTTATAAGAACGTTTATTCCGTGGCAGTTAGTTAAGTTTGCATATTATAACTTAAAGATGTTGAAGGTCTTATCGAAAGGGCACGGCAGATTCCTGGATAAATAAATAAAGCGTCCGCCAAAAAATAATCGTAAAGCATTAAGAAAGGCATCCTCTTAAGAAAACGGATGCCTTTCTTTTATAGTTTAGACGGTTAAGAACCGAAATTTTTGGCAACGAATTTCCAATTTACAAGATTCCAGTAATGTTCGATATAACTTGGCCTGGCGTTGCGATAATCGATGTAATAAGCATGTTCCCATACGTCGCAGGTTAGAAGGGCGGTTTTACCTGAAGTCATAGGCGTGCCTGCGTTGCTAGTCGCCATCAGTTCGATGGTGCCGTCTTGATTTTTAACCAGCCATGCCCAGCCGGACCCGAATAAAGTGGCGGCCGTCTGGCTGAATTGCTTTTTAAAATCGTCAAAAGTACCAAACTTAGCATCGATCGCTTTTGCGAGATTTCCTTCGGGGCGGCCTTCGCTGTTCGGAGACAGGCAATGCCAATAAAAGGTGTGATTCCACACTTGAGCGGCATTATTAAAGATACCGCCGGACGATTTTTTAATAATGTCTTCTAATCCCTGTTCTTGAAATTCCGTACCCTTAATAAGGTTATTCAGATTATTTACATATGCATTATGGTGTTTCCCATAATGGTATTCAAGGGTTTCCCGGGAAATATGGGGCTGAAGCGCATCCATAGGAAAAGGTAATTCAGGCAGTTTGTGTTCCATTTTAATACTCCTTATAATTAAAAGTTGTGCTATATATTATTTAATAATAATTATATCACAACTTTTTTATAAAATGAAAAAGTCGGCAGCAAAATAAATTTAACCTTTATGCAAACCCCCATCCCAAGGATTTGCTATTATAATATAATGTAATATAATAAATTATACCACGCATAATATTTTTATTATGTTTAAAATTATATATAATATAACGCATGAAGCAAATTTTAAAAAACTGGCTTGAAGATGTATTATCAAAAGCTGGAAAGGTTTGCGGTAATTCAGCCGGACAAAACATAGCCGTAAATTTGGAAGAAGTTGAGCCCTTGCGCAAAGAGGGGCTTGCCGAAACCATAGACGATTATTATGCCCGAAATATAAAAAAAATAAAACATACATATGAATCTTTAGGTAAAGAGCTTTACGGATTAATCAACATTATTTATGTAAGAAATTATTTAAGGGAAATAGAATTTTTTTTCAACAAAAAGCTTTTTTCCGTTTTGCGCTCCTCAGACGCCTTTCCGGTTAAGGGAATTTCCGATAACATAATAGACGATATAAGAAGTATTTTTAATATTATTAACGATTATATCTCATTAGGCTATCTTAAGGTCATTGCAGAAGAAGAAAACATGCTTTTAGGCGAGTCCATAAAGGAAGGTTCATTAGAAGAAGCTTCCTCGAACTTTTTTATGCCATTTATGGATTGGGTTCGGAATATAACAGCTGATGTTTATAACGAAAAGTATAAGCCTCTTGCGAAATTAGATATGGAAGAAATTGTTTCAAGCATGCCCCTATTCGGCGAAGAACTATCCCGAAAACTTACTGAACGGACAATGTCAAGTTTAGATATTTTGCGCGGCAGAACGCGGGATGAAGCCTTAGCTTTACGAGATATTTTGAATAGAGGCTATTACAGAGACGCAGATTTGCCTTATCAATCTTTCATGAAATTTAATATGTCTTTACTTTTTATTATGGCGAAAGAATCGGCAGAATTGAATATTGCCGAAAAGATAAAGGCTGAAAAACGCTTTAAACGCATCGCCGATTTCAACGCGGCCATGGCCCAAATAAATCACATTATATCGCAAAAAACCTGCGAAACAGAGATGCTAAAATCAGTTTGCGAAATAGCCGTCAGATACGCCCGCCTTAAAGTTGCTTATATAGGCAGGCCGGATGATGACGGAATATTCAGATTTATTGCTTCCTATGGAGAAACGGGGATTCTTAAAGACGCTTTAATATCTATTAATCCCGATATTCCAGAAGGTATTGGGACATTCGGTACTGCCTGGCGCAAAGGTAAAATGCAGTATTCTAATTCTTTCTTGAAATCGCCTAATTTAGCCGTATGGAAGGAGCTTGCCGAATGTTTTGGCATAAGGTCAGTCGCCGCTCTGCCCATTTACAGGGCAGGTAAAATATGGGGTCTATTTGCGGTTTATCACGAAGAAGAAAATATATTCGACGAAGACCTTATATCATTACTGGAAGAAACAGCGAAAGACATATCGCGCGGACTTGACGGCATAGATGCTTTAACTATAGAGCATGAACTTTTATCGACGCAGGAGGCTCTTCTAAATAATACCGTAGCCGGAATCATAGTTACTGATAGCGACAGGCATATGGTCAACGTTAATCAAAGGACGGTTGAGATGTTTGGGTACGACAGTGAAAACGAACTGCTCGGTCAATCGTCCAGAATGCTTTATCCCAACGACGAAGAATATAGGAAGGCGGGAGAAACTTATCGAAATATTCCAAGCCGAGGAAAAACTTCTAAAAAATGGATATTTAATTTTATACATAAAGACGAAACTCTTTTCTGGGTCGAAATATCGGCTTCATCGGCTAACATAAAAGGAAAAGCTGTGACTATCTGGACTTTCTATGACATTACCGATAGAAAGCTATTAGAAGATAAACTGAAAGAATCAGAAGAGATGTTCAGGGCTCTTGTCGACAATATGCCCGTAGGGCTCGACATGCATAAAGAAAAATTCATATACGCAAATCCAGCTCTACAGGATATGCTGGGTTACTCCGAAAGCGAACTTAAGAGTATGCGCTTCTGGGATATATTGGCCGAAGAGCATAAAAAACTTGCCAAAAACGCTATAAGAGCAGGCGTTTCCGATATAAATTACAAGCATTACGTAACGTTTAAAGTATTTAAAAAATCCGGAGAAGAGTTATGGGTTTATATTTACGCCGGTTCCGTCAGGTACAAAGGCGAGATAGTGAGAATAGCCAGTTTTATCGACATTACAGAAATGGTTGATTTAAGGAAAAAACTGGAACAGGAAAGGGATTTATTAAATGTCCTCATAGAAAATATCCATTCAGGTATCACTTTGTGTAATAGGAATAAATTTCTTTACGCGAACCTTGCCCTACTTGATTTATTTAATTATACTAAAGAGAAATTTTTAAGTCTAAGCCCCGTCGATTTTTTCAGCATAAGTGAAGACCAGATTTATAACTTAAATTGCGGCATATTTCAAATGCACCGTAATAAGGAAATTTCTTCCAGAATTATTTATAAATATATCAAAGACAGCAAACCTCTTTATATAGACCTTTTCAGGACTGCGACAATCTATAATAACGAATATACAGGTCTTGCCATATTTTCCGACGTAACCTCCCAGATTATTAATGAGCAAAGCATATTGACGGAAAAAGAAACGTATAAAGAACTATCCGAGCGAGATGCCCTGATGGGAATTAACAACCGCCGCTCTTTCGACTATAAACTTGCCGAACTTCTGCAAATCGCCTTAAGATATATAAGGCCTCTTTCCTTGATAATGTTCGATATAGACCATTTTAAGAATATAAACGATACGTACGGCCATGAAACTGGAGACATTATTCTCAAAGGGCTTTCCGTCGTTATATCTGAAAACTTAAGGACAACAGATTTCTTTGCCCGCTATGGCGGAGAAGAGTTTATGGTAATAGCCCCGGAAACTCCTATTTCGACTGCAAAAGAGTTAGCGGAAAGATTAAGGCTCATGGTTGAAAAGCACGACTTTAAGATAGGGATTGCCGTAACTTGCAGTTTCGGCATAACGGGAGTCAAGCCTAAAGATAAGCCTGAGCGAATCGTTCAGAGGGCAGACGCCGCTTTATATGAAGCAAAAAACGCCGGAAGAAATCGCATAGCGTGCCGCTGACAATTATTTACGTACCTCTATAATAAACAATAAAAGTGCTGGGTGGACAAGTTCTATATTCTGTGTCGGCATTAAAGCTTTAATTCTTGATAATTAATAAATTTATTAAAATACAATGCCGCCGCTGTCTTAAACGTTGATATAATCATTGAGCCTGCCGGCAAAAAATATCGACAACTGCGATATAGTAAGGCTGCAATAATAATGTCTGATGTATTTATTTAATAGGTTGATTTCTCATCAAAAATTACGCTTCTGTTTCTTCCGCTGTTTTTCGCCTTATATAGTGCATTGTCGGCTCTTTTTATAAAAGATATTTCGTTTTCTTTCTCTATAAGTTCTGCAATACCGAAACTTAAAGTGATCATTATGCCTTTAGACGAAAAATATTGTAATTCAGCCTGAATTCTCAATTTTTCGGCTAGCAAATAAGCATTATTTAAAGAAGCGTAAGGCGCTATTATTAAAAACTCCTCTCCGCCCCATCTTATTAAATAATCCCCGCTTCTTATGTTTTTCATTATAAGCGAAACAATATCTTTTAATACCTCGTCGCCGGTTACATGTCCGTAGGTATCGTTTATTGCTTTAAAAAAATCTACGTCGGTCATTATGGCGGAAAGAGGATATTTATGTCTTTTTGCCCTATCCATTTCTTTTCCGATAATCTCTTTATATTTATTTCTGTTATATGCTCCGGTTAAAGGATCTACTTCAGATAATCTTTTAAGTTCGTTTTCCATTTTGACTCTGTCTGTTATATCTCTTGCGATGCATATCCCTATAGGGGGTTGACCTTGAGTTATATGTATGCGGCTGGTAACTTCAAAAGGTATTATCTTTCCGTCTTTTGTTTTGATTTCGGTAGTATAAGTCATCGTACCTTTTTCAAACAAAAGCTTCATCATGTTTAATATCTCTTCATTGGTTGCGTTTATAATATTAAGGTGGCTTAATTTTAAAAATTCATTTTTAGAATAACCAAGCTTTCTTAAAGCCATATCATTTACCTCTATGAAGTGTTTTGGAACGGCATCGCGGGTAAATTCGGTTACGTAAGCAAGATC
>JAJYYS010000103.1 GCA_021800745.1 bacterium | reverse complement strand
CACTGGTACGGAATATTAATCGGAATAGGTTTTGTCTTAGGCATAGCCATTGCTTATTTCAGGGCAAAATCCTGGGGAGAAGACCCCGAAAATATAATCAACATTATGGTTTTTGCCATACCGGTTTCGATTATCTTTGCCCGCCTTTATTATGTAATATTTGCATGGGGATATTACGCGAATAACCCGTTAAGCATTTTTTATATATGGCAGGGCGGACTGGCTATATACGGAGGGGAAATCGGCGGACTCCTGACGCTTTATTTATATACGCGCATAAAGAAACTTAACATCTGGCTCTATATAGATATGCTTGCGCCGAGTCTTCTTCTGGGTCAGGCTATAGGAAGGTGGGGTAATTTTATAGACCAGCAGGCTTTCGGCTATCCGGTAAAATGGGGACTGCCTATCGCAAAAGGCCTTCGTCCGGTAAACGCTTATACGCCTAAGCATCTGATATTCGGTTTATGGGGGTATCCTTTTCAAGCCGCCCGCCCAGAAAATCTAACTATGTATTCCCATTTCGAACCTTCGTTCTTTTTTGAATCGGTACCGGATTTTTTAGGATTTGTTTTTTTAATGTGGCTTTCGAGAAAAAAACCGAAAGTCGCCGGTAAAATCTTGATAGGCTATTTAATATGGTACGGGATTACGAGATTTTTTACCGAAGGCACGAGAATAGACAGCTTATGGCTCGGAAACAGCATCAGGGTTTCGCAGGTTTTAAGCATGTTCGCCGTAATAATTTCAATAGCCGTTATAATTTACAGGCGCTATAAATATAAAGATACCGCGAAAATATAAAACCATTCCTATAGTAAACGTTACATCTTTACCCTTACCATTACTCCGTTGACTTTTTCGGCAGGGAGTTTGTAAAACCTGACGAACGAAGGGGACAGCTTTTTAATCAGGGCGAATATTCTCCAGAATATATTGTTGCTGACTATTTCCTCGAACCCGTAGAATATTACTGTTTCGTCTATGTTATACCTCTTCAATACCGCTTCTACGTCAACGACCTCCGAATAACCCGCCCTTATCGAAAACTGGCTCAGTCCGGGAGATACGTCGTTTTTAAACAGTATGTCAGTTCCGTAAGGCTTTTCGGTTCTTTCTATGGAAACGAAAATGTTTCTGTCGTATATAATATTGTTGTTAAACATCGTTTTAATAATGTAAGGAGATACCTTGTCCGAAAGGCTTGCAAAAAAAAGCGACGTTCCGGCAAGTTTGGAAAAATTTTTGTACCTGTATTCGTATTCTTTTGAAAATATGTTAAAATCGGTCATCTTATATATACTGTGAAGCCTCTTCTGTCCTTTCGTGTATATCATAATAACTGCAAAAGGTATCGTGGCGATTATCAGGGCAAAATAGCCTCCCTGCAAGGTTTTATACAGCAGGTTGGAAGTTAAAAACATAATATCCGCAAACGTAGTTATCAGCGAAATAAACAGCATAAAATATCTTCTCTTGTGAAAGAAATGTATGTTTATTAAGATGCCGGTAAAAGTCATAGTTCCGCTGACGGCAAGCCCGTAAGCCATAGCAAGGTTATTCGAAGTCCTGAATATGAGTATTGCCGCCAAAACGCTTAAAAACAAAAACCAGTTCGCAAAACTTATATATATCTGGGACTGGATTTCGCTTGATTTATAGCTTATTTTTAAAAGGGGGATAATCCTGTTGTTTATAAGCTGGTAAACTATGGAAAATATGCCGCTTATAACGGCCTGAGAAGCTATTACGGTTGCCGCAATGCTTAAAATAAGGATAGGCGTGTAAAACAGGTGCGACTGGGAGTAAAGCATCTTAAAAAAGGCGTCCGTATCGTTTTTATGCGAAAGCAGGAAAGCCCCCTGCCCCATATAGTTTAAAATAAGGGCTATAAACACGAAAATCCACGCTTTTGTAATCGGTTTTCTGCCTATATGCCCCATATCGGCATACAGGGCTTCTCCGCCCGTAGCAGAAAGAATAACGTCCGACAGAACAAATAAGGAAATGATGCCGTGGGTTATTAAGCGGTTTGCCGAAATATTTCCGTTAAACACGAACCTTAAAGCATAGCACGGGTTTATGACTTTCAAGAAAATTTGGGGCATATGCGCCAGCGACAAAAAACCGGAAGCGCCGATGACGATAAACCACAAAAGCATGACCGGGCTGAAAATATTTGCGACTTTTTCCGTCCCCTTTTGCTGATACCAGAATAATCCGAGCGTAATTATAATTGAAATAAGAACAACCGTATCGGTCGTTATATTTTTAAAAAAGGGTATCAGGCTCATTCCTTCTACCGCGCTTAATATACTGATAGCGGGGGTAATGACCGAATCGCCTATAAGAAGAGACAGGGCGATATAGGATATTACCGTTATGAAAGCAATTTCGCGGGCGGATTTTATATATTTTTCGATGATATTTTTAAGTATTATCGTGCCGCCTTCGTTCCTCTCGCTTATGCCCATGGCGAACCAGACGTACTGGACGGTGACTAAGAGCGTTAGCGTCCATATTATAAGGGACACTACGCCTAAAACGTTTGAGTTTGTCGCTTTAAGGTAAGCAAAAATGACGGCAACGGTGTATATAGGGCTGGTTCCTATGTCGCCGAACACGATGCCGAGAGCTTTGACGGATTTATTTTCGGCTAAAGCTTTTTTAACGTTGTCTATGCGCAAGTCGTTTAATTTTTAGAAATTAGATTTTTATAAACTATTAAATTTATATAAAAACATTATTATATTACTTTTGGAAAAAAATGAAAGATAAAAAAGCGGCGGGATTTTTACATTTAAATAAAACTACGGTATAATTTAATAAATTAAAAATAATTTAAAGTTAGGCAAAAGGCGGAGGCGGCTGTCGGTTGAATAAAAACGGATTCAGTCTTATAGAAATAGTCTTTACGATTATTATAATCGGACTGGCTATGGGCGCGATAACCGAAAGTTTTTTAGCCGGTTCCGCAAAGAGCGTGAATATCGTAAACGAGGAAACGGCGGTTAATGTTGCAAAGCAGGAAATGGCGGCGCTGAATTACTGCAGGAACGGGGGAAGCGTGGGAACTAAAGGGCTGCCCGGGTGGGTGTGCAGCGCGTTTAATAATACCGGGAGTCGTATCTGTAATGGCAGTAACCAAAATACTTGGTATTGTCCTTCCAGTTTTTACACACCTTCTCTTGGTCCGACCATTGTAAACAACCAATGTTTTTACACGACGATATCGGCAAGTAATGTTGATTTTACCGATACTAACGGAATAGTAACTATTAGAGGAAGCTCGCCCAATTTCATCCAGACCATAGTTCAAACCGGCTGGTTTTCCGCAAACGGCGGCGGAACTTGTCCTAAGGCTCCGGCAAATTACCCCTACGTGACTCTTTCGACGGTTTATGCGGATTATTAAAGATTTGTAATTCCCGCGAAGGCAGGAATGACGGCAGGGCTTTCGCAGGAATGACGAGACGGTTTTTAAATTTCTATGAAAATGATAACAATATTTTTAAACGATATTAAAAACAAAGACGGCGGATTTACTCTTATAGAATTAGTGATGACTATATTGCTTATCGGCATCCTGTCCATAGGGCTGTATGAGGTCGTGATTTGGGGAATAAGCGATTACGTTACAAACGAGCGGTATCTTCATTCAAACAATTCCATGACTTATGCGATGATGACGATAAGAAGGAGCATGGCAGGCGCGGCTATGCCTCCTGCGTTGGCTATCAGTCCTTCGGGCGCGCATTACTGCAAATTATCGGCTTCAATTAATCCGGCGACTTCAGGGAATCCGCCTATCGTTACCGCTAATATGGCTGGACAGACTGCAACCTGCGGGGGGACGGGTCTGCCCGTATGCGACGAGACGGCTTTTTACCAGAATGTTACGATAAACGGAACACCAAGTCAACAGCTTGTCGTGTTTTGCCTGAATAATAATATATTATACGAAGAGGTTACAGCAAATGGAGCGGTGACGGCATCGTATCCGATTGCCGATAATATTACCGGCATTAGTTTTTAGTTATTTTTTTAAGGAATAAAAAAAATGAGACGGTTTTTTCTTATATTATTAATCGTAATAATATCGGCAATACTGCTCTTTAGCGTTTTTAACGCAAATAGAGCAGATGCCGGAACTTGTTCTGCGCCTACCCAGAGTCAGCTTTTGAGTATGACGACCGGAACGCAGGTTTATAATGCCGTCAGTTGTTTATCTAATAAAGATTTATACAGTCTTTTATATCCGTTGAGTCCCGATCAGACAAACAGCGTTCTTTCGCTTTTAAGCGGAAAACAGCTAAATTCGGTTTTATCTATCTTAAGTCCAGCAGACCTTTACGGAGTTTTAATTCCGTTAAGTTCCGGTCAGCTTAACGGAATTTTGTCGGCATTATCCCCGAAACAATTTTATAATCTGCTGCACCAGTTAAATTCGAATCAGTTATATTATCTATTGAACACTTTAACGAGTAGCCAACTTTATACACTGTTGAACTCATTGAGCAAAAAGGATTTAAATAAATTATTATCAAAATTAACCGACGTCGAATTGTATCTTTTGCTTTCCAACCTTAATTCCAACCAGTCGCTAAATTTAAATTGGCGAAATGATTGGCGTTATTTTTTGGGCGGAATTTTAAATAATATTCTTGGAGTTAAACCTAAAACCCAACCTGCAAGACCAAAACCAAAAGGCGGAGGCGGCGGAGGGTCCGGCGTTAATGGCAATGGAGGCGGCGGCAATAATACTCCGCCCCCACCGCCCACGGCATCCGCTTGCAATAAGAACTCTTCAGCCAGCGTATATAACTGCAATATTAATATTACGATAGCTACGCAGGCGCCCAACGAACCTTTTTATTGGCAATCCAGCGGGGTTTCCGTTACCGTCGCAAATCCGCAGTAATAAGGTATCAGATTTATTTATTCTCTTACTCCCGACTGCGTTTGCTGGTTTAGTAAGGTAATAATCGTGCTGTCGGGAAAGGTGTCGAAAAAAGATTTAAAAGAACTTGAGTTTAGACTTAAATATCCTATAATTTCAGCTGTTGGAGGTATGCTTGTAGGTGCTGTTATAGTTATATAGAAGTTTTAATAAAAATACTTCATTAATTGCCTTAGTAAGAGAAGAATCCAATCTTTCTTCAAGGCCTAAATTCTTTATAAAATCGGCTATTAAAAAACTACCGCCGAAGGATGTAATTTTTTCGTTGCTCATTTTTAAATTTAGTTATAAAATTTTCATTATAAACCACCTTTTGGGTTATTGTTGGTATTTGTTCAACACCTATATTTTACAATAACTCGAGGGTGGTTTTCAAGTTTCTAACGGTGAGTTAAGGTAATATAAAATCTTTGAAGGAGGTGCAGAGTAGAAAGACTTTAGAAAGATTAAAAATTTGCAGCAAGCAGTATTATTTTTAAAAAACCAAAAGTTCTAATTTAATTTAATTTTTAACTTTAACTTTAAGAGAAAGGAAAGTTATGAAAAAGAAATTAGTAGTAACTATGGTTGCCTTTTTTGTTTTGGCGCTTTCGTTCGCGATGGCTCCCAAAAAAGCAAACGCAATCCCGGCTTTTGCACAAAAGTATCATTTTTCATGCGCAGTTTGCCACACGGTTTTCCCAAACCTTAACCCGTTCGGAAGGGCATTCTGGAGAAACGGCTTCAGGCTTCCGGGCACTGAAGGAACTCCTGCGGACGCAA
>JAJYYS010000102.1 GCA_021800745.1 bacterium | reverse complement strand
GCTTTATATAATCGAACAACCCCGAATCTTTAAGGGCGGCTAAATCCGCGGCGGTAGATTTCGACCCGGGGATTATTATCATATCGAATTCGTCCGCTTTTGAAGGAACGCCGTCGAAAAATCCGGCAGACAGCCTTTCGTCGAAAAAAAGAGGGTCGAATTCGTTAAAATTAGAAATATGGTTTAACCGGACTATTCCGATATTCAGCCGGCCGTCCCAGGCTTCGTCGCCGCCGTTTGCAGCGCCGCCGGCGTAAATGCCCCGTTTCTTAAAATTAAGGCTGTCTTCCGCCTCGATATGCAGATTTTTTATATGCGGAATAACCCCGAGGCACGGTATTTTGAGTTTATTTTCCATCTGCCTGATTCCAGGCTCGAGTATAGAAACGTCGCCCCTGAATTTGTTTATAATAAAACCTTTTACCAGCTTCCTCCACTTCGGCGGAAGCAGTTTAACAGTCCCGTAAAGAGAAGCAAAAACTCCGCCTCTTTCTATATCGGCGGCAAGAATTACCGGAATATCGTAAATTTCTGCAAAACCCATATTTGCTATATCGTATTTAAACAGGTTTATTTCAGCGGGACTTCCCGCTCCTTCTATGACTACGAGGTCGTTTGAGCCGGCTAAAAATTCAAATGAAACGGCGGCTTTTTCTAGGAAAAAATCTTTTCTGCGGTTGTAGTCTCTGAAATTCATATTGCCGAAATGTTTTCCATCGACTATAAGATGCATTTCCGTATCGGACGAAGGTTTTATTAAGATAGGGTTCATCTGCCTTAACGGTTTTTTAAAAGCCGCTTCCGATTGGACTGCCTGCGACACGGCAATTTCAAAACCGTCTTCTGTAACGAAACTGTTAAGGGACATATTTTGAGGCTTAAAAGGCGAGCAGTTAACGCCCCTGCCGGAGAAATACCTAAGGAATCCCGCCGTCAAGATGCTTTTCCCCGCGGAACTCGACGTCCCTTGAATCATAATAAATTTTGCTTTACCGTTTACCATATGATAGCCGTTAAAAAATATTCGAAATTACGCGCCCTACAAAGCGAGATTGGCGAGCTTCGCTGGACCCAGCCCCATCTTTGCCTGCATAAAACCATGGTTTTATAAACGCAGTCAAAGATATGCTCGCAATGATGGCAATATGCAGTCATTGCGAGCGCAGCGAAGCAATCTCGAAAAGGTGCCAGATTCCTATTTATTTTCGGACAATAAATCGGTTATATGCAGAAAGCGATACTAAATAAATAAATAAATCTGACACCTTTTTTATATCTATTTTTCTGTTTTAATAAGAGGATAAATATCTACCCTCCCCCCCCCCGATTTTACAGCTTTCAAAAACGCCTCTACGACTTTCGGGTCGAACTGGGTTCCGGAATTTTTCTTAATCTCATTCAAGGCCGTATCTACCGGAAGAGCCTTCCTATATGGCCTGTCGGTGGTCATAGCGTCGAAAGTATCCACGACCGCTATTATCCTTGAAGCTACCGGTATATCTTCTCCGGAAAGTCCGGCAGGATAGCCTTTGCCGTCGTATCTTTCCTGATGGTGCAGAACGTCGTTTGCTATGTGGCTTAAAAATTTTATTTTTTTAAGCATGTTATAGCCTATTTCGGGATGTTTTTTAATCTCTTTATATTCTTCGTCGGTCAGTTTTCCCTGTTTATTTAATATGGAATCTTTTATGCCTATTTTTCCGACGTCGTGCATTGCCGCCGCATATCTGATATTTTTTATTTCATTATCTCTTAATCCGAGTTCTTTTGCCACCGCTACCCCGTAATCTATGAGCCTGTCGCCGTGGGTCCTGGTATATGTGTCTCTGGCTTCTATAGCCTCCGATATAGAACTTATAGTTTCAAAATGTTCTTCTTCGATATAATTCAGCGTCTGCGCATTATATGCCGCGACGGAAATTATGTTTGAAATATTGGATATGAAATCTACAGTTTCGACCGAGTAATCCGTCCGTTTTTTGCCGAAAAGAAAAATTAACCCCAGGAAATCCTTATCCGTTTTAACAGGTATCCCGATAAACGTCTGTTTCGGAATATCTTTGAAGTGGCAGCCGCAGGCATTATCGTTATGAGCCGCGCTGTTTCCCTCGTAATAGTTAATAGTAGGATAATCCGAGCTTAATGCTTTTAAGCATTTGCAGTCTTCTAATTTAATGAGTTCGTGACCGTAAAACGAACCTTCCATATTATAATCCTTAAATAATTTCAGTGTCGTATTTTTAAGAAACGGGCAGTTTACACATTTTTGCAATATTTTAGATTCCGGAGGGCATTTCACGAACGGACACTCGAATCCGGTCATATTGTAGCAGTTTATATTGCCTCCGAATATGGAGCATCCGGTCATATTGCAGTTAAAAAATTCATAGCAAAATTTACTTTCTTCTTTGTCTTTATCCTTAAGATACACCAAAGCGGAATCTGTTTTAGTAAAATTAATCAATCTTTTTACGGAATGGTCTATAATGCTCGAAAGGTCCAGCGAAGACGAAACAAGCTTGGAAACTTCGAGAAGATTTGCGATTTTTTGGCTTTCCTCTTTCTGCCTTAAATATAAAAGGTTGGCGTTTTCGTATAAAGTGAGGCTGTATATGAAAATTCCTCCCATCATAGCTATGAATTTTGCGACTTTGGTTTCTTCTTCGGAAAAATCGTGGGTATCCTTCCTGTATATATTTAAAGCGCCCAAAACGAGCGGCCCCGCATATATAGGAACGCTCAACATAGACGACATATCGGTAAACTGCCTTTCCAGTTCGTAATATATGTCGGACAGGTCGGATTTAAGATTGCCGCTGGCCAACGGTTCGCCGTTCTCTATGACCGAACCTATCAATCCCTCTCCAAGCATTATCTCAAAATCTTTTTTTATAAATTTACCGTCCTGATAATATTTAACACATACTATCTTTTCGATGTCCTCGTTAAGCATAAATATGGTTATGAGGTCGCTTTTTATAAAAGTCGAGGCTGTAACGGAAATTTTTTCGTAAATTTCATCCCTTGTATTTTTAGATATAAGGTCCTTGGATAAAAAATATGCTATATCTGGATATTCTACCATCTTAAGAAAGATAATTTAATATTAAGCTTTACTTTAATCCTGCAATAAAAATACATAATATGAGTTAAGTTAATAATTAGCGAATTTTTTTATTCTTTCGTTTCTTAAATCCTCTCCGCCGTATTCTTTAAGTTCTTCGATATTCTCCAGAATAGCTTTTTTCAGGTTTTCCGACGCTAGTTTTATATCTCTGTGCGCTCCGCCGAGAGGCTCGGGTATAATGCCGTCGATAACTTTAGAATCGTTTAACAGGTCTTTTGCCGTAAGTTTTAAAGAATTGGCGGCATCCTCGGTTTTAGAAGTATCTTTATAGAGGATAGACGCACATCCCTCGGGCGATATTACCGAATAAACCGAATACTCCATCATCAAAACTCTGTTCCCGGTTCCGAAGGCTAGCGCTCCTCCGCTTCCGCCTTCCCCTATTATTACGGATATAACGGGAACGGAAACATTCAATAAAGTATATATTGTTTTTGCTATCGCCTCCGACTGCCCCCTTTCTTCCGCTCCTAAACCCGGATACGCGCCGGGCGTGTCTATCAGCGTAACTATCGGGATAGAGTATTTTTCAGCGAGCTTAAACAGCCTCTGCGCTTTTCTGTAGCCTTCCGGATGGGGCATACCGAAATTCCTGCACATTTTATCTTTTGTGTTGCGCCCTTTCTGGTGTCCTACTATAAGCGCCCTCTGCCTGTAACCAGAGGCATCGTCTTTAATAAAACAGAATCCTCCGACTACGGCTTTATCGTCCATAAACAACCTGTCTCCGTGGAGTTCGACAAAATTTTCGGCTATTAAATCTATATAATCCATAGTATAAGGCCTCAAAGGATGCCTCGACAATTGTGTAACCTGCCAACTGTTTATATTTTTAAATATATCCCTCGTAAGTTTATCCTTTTTGGCTCCGAGATTCTTTATATCTTCATCTACGTTGGTAAAGCCTCCAAGGTTAAACGTCTTTAACTCTTCTATCTTCTGTTCGAGTTCGATTATAGGTCTTTCAAATTCGAGATACTGTATGGCCATAAATGTTTATTTTGTTTTATATTACTATTATAGTATTTTAGTTATCCAAAAACGTATCAGTTTTTTATTATACCACCGATTATATAATATTCAAATAGTCCGGAAGGGATTTTGATTTCAGCAATGCCTTGTCCACCCCGAGACTTTCTTTAAGCACTATATTATATCCGGACATTCTTAATATTACTTTAGAACTGCCCTTGGAATCGGACAGGCTGTTTTTGATCTCCGAAAGAAAATTTCTAAATTCTCCAGCTTCGAAGAAAGCCGCATTTTCGTTTATTTCTATAATACACACTTCATCTTCCTGCCTTGCCTGCCGTTTTACCTTAACCTCGTCTAAGAGTTCGATGCTTTCTCCTATAACTTTAATATCTAAATCCATGTCGTCATAACCGGCGCCGTACTCCGTCTTTCCGGTTTCCGTTTTATTTTTGCCGTTAAGAGCCGCATCATTTTCCGGGGCGTCTTCGCCGGCTGCACCGGCAGGTTCCGATACTCCGTCTCCGGTATTTCCTGCCGTATTCAGACCCGAAAAATCGATTCTGCCCGTCAAAATTACGGGCTGATTCGTTCCTAATATTTCTTCGTATTTTAAAAAGTTTTTAGGAAAAAAAACGGCTTCGACGTTCGAGTTCTTATCGTTTAATATAAACGACGCCATCTTGTCGTTATTTCTCGTTTTATGCACTTTCAACTGATTTATGACTCCCGCCATTTTATACATATTGTCCTTATCGGCCGCGCCGCGGGACCGGCTATGCGGTACGTCCGGCCGCTCGGAACCGCCTTTGCGCAGGCCGTTTATATATTCCGATACTATATCGGCAACCGATTTTATGCAGAGAAGTTTAATCTTTTCTTCATAACCGTCCAACGGGTGGCCCGAAAGATAAAACCCGAGCGATTCTTTTTCGAAAGCGAGTATCGACTTTTTATCGTCCTTTTCCCCCGAAACCTTTAAATAAGACTCGTCTTTGCCTTGGGCGTAATTAACGTTTTCTCCTAAGGAAGCGAATAAATCTACCTGTCCGGAATCTTCTTTTTCCCTTTTGCGGACTGATTCCTCCATTACGGCTTCTAAATTATCCAGCATCCATTTTCTAGATTCTCCGGCGATATCCAAAGCCCCGCTTTTTATGAGATTTTCTATAGTTCTTTTGTTGACTTTCCGGGTATCGACCCTTGAACAGAAATCGAATAAGTCCTTAAATATTTTATCTTTGCGGGTCTGCAAAATAGAATCTATCGCCGCTTTGCCCACGTTTTTAACCGCTCCCAGCCCCGTGCGGATAGCGAGCTTTTCACCGCCTTCGGCGCCCGTATTTACTATCGCGAACCTTTCCGCGGATTCGTTAACGGACGGAGGCAGTATTTCGCAGGCATTAATTCCGGACTTCGCCTCGTTTATTATCTTTGCCAGCTTATCTGTATTGGACATTTCGCTGGATAAAAGAGCCGCCGTAAAATGCTCCTTGTAATTAGCTTTTAAGTAGGCGGTCATATATGCTATATATGCGTATGCCGTCGAGTGGGATTTGTTAAAACCGTATTCTCCGAATTTAACTATAAGGGAAAAAATCTTTTCGGATTTTACCTCTTCTATTCCGTTTTTTCTGCATCCGGCAATAAATTTATCTTTCATTTGATTAATAAGTTCCGCCT
>JAJYYS010000101.1 GCA_021800745.1 bacterium | reverse complement strand
GGGAAGGATTTCGACGGAGAAACGATATATATCTGTCCGGTTTGCGGACATACCCATGTCGGAGCGGAAGCGCCGGATAAATGCCCCGTCTGCGGCTGCGCAAAAGATAAATATATTAAATTCAGCGCGTAAAATAAAATACGTAAAATAAAACGCAAAAAATTTGACAATATCTATTTTTGTGATATTATAAAAATAAGAAGTAGCTTTAGCGTTAATAACTGTTTTAAAAGGAGGGAATTACAATGATTCAGGGAATAAACGGCAATCCTAAGGCTTCCCAGCTTTTTCAAAGCAATCAAGCCGATGCCAATAAAGGTCAATATCAAAATATATCCGGTCCGAACGATGCTGCCGACAAAACTGCGGCATTAGCGTTAAATACAGTTAATACTCTTAATCAAGGTATGATAGATGCTCTTAACCAGTCAACGGCGAATCTCAATCAGAGCGTGCAAAATCTTCAGTCTAACGGTAATGCGGCTAGCCAAAATCAGTATAATAACGGCGGACAGCCCGTTACCATAGGCGCCAATCAAAGCGGTAATTTATTAAGCAAAATCGTTTAGTTTTTTTGCGTCAGACATTTTCAATGCTGAAAAAATTAAACGATTTGATTGAAAAGGCAGGATTGTTTTCTCCTAAAAGAGCGGCAGTGGTTGTTGCAGAGGAAAATCTTGTCATTGAGGGCATACTTAAGTCTTATAAAAACCGCTTAATAATTCCTAAATTAATAGGAAATAAAAATAAAATACTTTCACTTCTTAAAAACATCCGCTTAAACGGCTTTAATTCAAAAGATATTGAAATAATAGATGCCGAAAACGATGCAAATGCCGCCTATATCGCCGTTAAACTTGCGTCAGAGAAAAAAATAGATATAATAATAAAAGGGCATATTCATACGGATGTATTAATGCACCAGCTTCTCCATGCGGAAAACGGTTTAAGGACCAATAGGTTTGTTTCGCATATATTTTTGATGGAAATCAAAACCTATAAAAAATTAATATCCATAACCGATGCCGCAATTAACATTAATCCGGATATTACGCAAAAAGCACAAATACTTCAAAATGCGATAGACGTATGCATAATGCTCGGCATCAAGCGACCTAAAGCCGCTATGCTATCCGCCGTAGAAACGGTAAATCCTAAAATAATTTCGACTTTAGATGCCGCAGTTATTTCTAAAATGGCGGAAAGAGGACAAATTACCGGAGGGATAGTGGACGGTCCGCTTGCCTTCGATAACGTAATCTCAAAAAAAGCGGCGGTTGAAAAAGGAATACAAAGCGAGGTATCCGGAGATGCCGATATAATCGTAGTGCCGAATATAGAATCCGGTAATATACTGTTTAAAGACCTGGAATATCTGGCCGGAGCAAAAGTAGCAGGGGTAGTCGTCGGACTTAAAATTCCGGTCGTGCTTACTTCAAGGTCGGATAATGTAGAGGCAAGATTATATTCCGCCGCTTTTGCTTCTATTGTTTCGGAGAATTATTCTAAATTTTTAGAGTACAAAGCCGGATTATAAAAAAAACTTAAACCTTACTAATTATGCCTAAAGGAATAGACGATTTTATTAAAATGAAACTAAACGGCGAAAAAATCGCAATGATAACCGCTTATGATTTTGTTCAGGCGGGTATTGCGGGAGAAGCCGGCGTTGACATAGTTCTGGTCGGAGATTCTCTTGCGACTACCGTTCAGGGGAAAGATAATACTATAAGCGCTACCTTGGAAGAAATGATTTATCATGCAAAAATCGTTAAGAATGCTTTAAAAGACGTGTTTACCGCATGCGATATGCCTTTTATGTCTTATCAGGTAAATGCGGAACAGGCTTTAATGAATGCAGGCAGAATACTTAAAGAAAGCGGAGTCAATGCTGTTAAAACCGAAGGAGGAAAAGTTATCGCCGGTACCGTTAAAAGGCTGGTTGAGAACGGTATTCCCGTAATCGGGCATATAGGGCTTATGCCTCAATTTATTAACGTACTTGGAGGATATAAGGTTCAGGGCAAAATAGAACCGCAGATAGAAAAGCTTGTTGACGACGCTAAAGCCTTGGAAGATGCGGGCGCGTTTATGATAGTATTGGAAGCAATGCCGGAAGAAGCGGCATTAAGCGTTCAGAATAATATAAAAATTCCCACAATAGGCATAGGCGCGGGGAGGTTTACCGACGGTCAGGTTCTGGTATTTTACGATGCCGTCGGAATGCTGTCTCAAAAGCCGCCTAAATTCGTCAAGAAATTTACAGATTCGCGTTCTATACTAATAGACGGATTAAAAACATATAAAGAAGAAGTTAAAAGCGGAGCGTTTCCGGCTGAAGAAAACATATACAAATAAGAGGAAAGAGGGGGCAAATAAATGGAATTAACAGAATGTATTATGAACCGTTCTTCTAAAAGGGATTTTAAAAACATACCCGTACCTAAAGATTTGCTCATTAAATTAATCGAAACTTCTTCTCATGCGCCATCGTGGGCTAATTCTCAACCTTGGAAAGTTGCGGTTTCGACCGGAAAAACATCAGAGTTTATCAAAGGAAAAATTTATAAACTGGCGCGGGACGGTAGTCAAGGAAGTCCCGATTTTCCTTTTCCGGAATTCTGGCCGGAGGAACAGTCTAAAAATATTTTCGAAACGGGAAAGCAAAGATATGAATTTCTCGGCATTTCAAGGGACGACGAAGAGAAAAGGAGAGAAATATCGCTGAATAATTATCTTTTTTTTGGTTCGGAAACCGCAATTTTCGTATATATGAACGAGAAATTGGGGCACTGGTCCACTCTGGATTGCGGAATGTTTGTTCAAAATATTCTTTTGACCGCTCACGATCTTGGATTAGGTGCTTGTCCGCAGGCATATTTAGTCAGATATCCGGATATTTTAAGAGAAGCTTTTAATCTCGGAAACAGCGAAAAATTTCTTTTAGGCATTACGATAGGATATTATAAAAAGGAAAGCCCTATAAATAATATAAAAACGGCAAGAACCGCGGTGGATAATATATTAAGATTTTATGAATAATTATATTTATAATTTGGGAGGTATCTATGAATTACATTTCTTATTTTAAAATTAAGGGAACCTTAAAAAATGATTCGAAATACCCTGCGCTTTCCCTTATCGCATTTATTTTAAAAATTATCGCCATAATTTATCTTGTAGTGGGTTTAATCGGCACTTTAATTATGTCGTTTGTATGGGCGGATGAGGCGGGAAAAATGGCGGAAATGTTCGGGGCGGGCAGATTTAATTTCGGGTCTGCGCTTTCGTCGTTTTTCTTCTCTTTGTTCGGCGGTATTATAGTGACGATATTGGTATTTTTATTGATATGGGCTTATGCCGAACTTATTTCAGTTCTTATGGATATAGAGAGCAATACGTCACAAAAATAGGGCAACGCTGTTTATTAAATTTAATTATAATATAATCGTGGTGCCCCCGACCGGAATCGAACCGATGACCAAAGGTTTAGGAAACCTCTGCTCTATCCTACTGAGCTACGGGGGCAGGTAAAAAGTGAATGATGTAAAACGGCAAAAAATGATTATTTAATTTGCGTTATGCCGAACTATTATATATAATTAATAATATAAAATCAATTATAAAGTAAGTAATATAATAACAAGCACGCTAACGATATAACCGCCTTAACCTCGATTTTTGCCATATTGCAAATCTACAAGCGCCCATAGCTCAGCTGGATAGAGCGTCAGACTACGAATCTGCAGGCCGGGGGTTCGAATCCCTCTGGGCGCACCACTCACGCCGTCATAATTTAAAAATGCTTATATTTTTTGTCAATAATGAAGCAAGGTTCGATAACTCCTGAGAACTTATCTGAATCTGATTGGTGCTGGCGGATGTAGCTTCCTGAGCCTTTAGGATTAAATCGGAAGAAGCCGAGATTTCCTCGGCGGCGGTAGATTGTTCCTCGGCGGCTGTCGCTATCTGGGTAATCATATCTTTAAGTTTATTCGTCAGCTCTTTTATGGCTTCTATCCTTTCTCCGGCTTTTTTTGCTACATCGACCCCATTTTTTACCTTATTTTTTCCTTTAAGCATCGAGTCGATAGCTTTTGCCGTGTCGTCCTGAATAAATGTTATGGTTGCGGTAATTTCTTTTGTGGCTTTCGAAGTTCTTTCGGCTAATTTCCTTACCTCGTCGGCGACTACGGCAAACCCTCTCCCTTGTTCCCCCGCCCTTGCGGCTTCTATGGCGGCGTTAAGAGCCAACAGGTTCGTCTGGTCGGCAATTTCATCGATGACGGCGATGATATCGCCTATTTTTTGCGAGGACGCACCAAGTTCTTCCATCACCGAAGACGTGTTATCGACTGCGGCCTCGATAGAATTTATCTCTTTAATGACGTTTTGAACGGCTTCGTATCCTTCTTCAGTGGCTTTCTGGGTGCGGTCGGCTTCATGCGCCCCGGAGTTGGAATTTTTAGCCACTTCCATGATAGCCGACGTAATTTGCTTTATAGATTCTATTATAGAAGAACTGTTTTGCCTCATATTTTCAAGATTTTTTTCCAGCTCTTTTGAGGAATGGTTAAGCTCTTCACCCTGCCCGGAAATAGAATTTGCTGCGTTATTGATAGACTTTACGTTGCCCGAAAAAGATTCTATAAGCGTATTCACAAGATTAATTAATCTTCCTATCTCGTTTTTGGGATTTACGTTGACTTTTATTTTTGAAGATAAATCTCCGCCCGCCACGTCTTTGACTTTCCTGATGGCTATTTCAAGTTCGTCTATTAAAAATTTTTTAAAATAATAACTAACCGATAAAAGAGCTATAAGCATAAAAAGCGGTGCCGTAATAAACAAATCGAATAGAAAATGAATCTTTTTGCTCATGCCGGAAGACATTGCGTACCTGTCGAAATCCAACAGTTTTATAATCTTATCGATATTGGCGTTAAAATATTCCGGCCTTGCCGTTAATCCTTCTTTTCGCGGATTTTTTAATAGTTTAGCCATGTTAGGTCTATATTCGGACATAATTTGATTAAGTTCGGCCATTTTTTCTTTAGCCGCCTGATTTTTTAAACTGTCCGGTCTTTTTATTAAACCTTTTTTTATTCCAAAAAGTTTTTTAAAATGCTCCCTTTGAAACCCGGAATAAAAACCGTTTATAGCAATTATATTATTTTTTCTGTATGATTTAATTTTATTTACCAAGCCGTTTATTTTTTTATCTATAGATGCGGTATCATATGTTTTTTTAGTAAGTTCGGCAATTTTAAGATTAGATTCCCTAAGTTTAGTTAGATATATTAGATTGGCGGCATCTCTGTCAACCCTCAGCAGTGAAATAGAGGTAGAGCCTAAAACGGCTTGTATATACGAACGGTTTTTTATTTTACTTATAAAGCCTAAGAGGAAAAAATTTAAAATCAAAAAAATAATAAACATCGCAAGCGCGGCGATATATAATCTTAATTTGAATGTTGAAAACATAAATCCTCCTAAAAAATAATTTTGAATTTTGAATATTAAATTTAATAGCTTGCTTCAAGCAGTTTTAAGACTTCTTTTTCGCCGACTTCCGCCGGATTGTTCTGAACGGCAAAACCCATCGTAGTAAAAGCTTCTCCGGCAATCTTAGCAAGTTTGCTTTTCTCCACGCCGAGGTCTTTTAACCCGATATTTAAATTTAAAGCCGCTAATATTCCCTGTATTTTTTCTATCAAAGCAGCGGCATATTCGTCTTCGCTTTTACCCGCTCTTTTAATTCCGAAATGATGGGCTATAAGCATAAAATCTCTTT
>JAJYYS010000100.1 GCA_021800745.1 bacterium | reverse complement strand
TCATATTGTCCCTTAAATAATCGAAACCGAATTCGTTATTGGTTCCGTATGTTACGTCGCAGTTATAAGCCTTTTTTCTTTCGGAGTCGTCTAAATCGTTAGTTATAACGCCCACGGAAAGGCCTAAGAGGTTATACGCCTTGCCCATCCATTCGGAATCTCTCTTGGCGAGATAGTCGTTTACGGTAATAACATGTACGCCTCTGCCGGTCAAACTGTTAAGATAAGCAGGCAAAACGGCGACGAGCGTTTTTCCTTCACCAGTAGCCATCTCGGCAATCTTTCCTGAATGAAGAACCATTCCGCCGATAAGCTGAACATCGAACGGGCGCATATTAAGGGCTCTTTTGATGCCTTCCCTCGCGACGGCAAAAGCGTCGGGAAGAAGAACGTTCAATTTTTTGTCCTGTTCCGCATGGGAAAGCCCTTTAAGTTCGTCTCTGAACTTATCTGCCATCCCCTTGATTTCATCGTTCCCAAGCCCGGAATATTTAGATTCTAAAGAATTTATTTGCGCGGCTATAGGTTTAAGCTTTGCAATCTCCCTCTGGTTGCTAGTTCCGAAAATACTTTTTAATAATTTAACTACCAATGTGAATACGCTCCGTTTGAAATTTTATTTTCCAGAAACCTGAACATTTTCGAATAATATGGATGGCGAACCCGTAGAGCCGAAATAGCGTATATCGTCTGCTATTTTTATTATACCGTTAAACAACTGCATCAGGTTTCCGCTCAATACTATCCCTTTAACGGGAAAGTCTATTTTGCCGTTTTTAATATAAAAGCCGGAGGCTCCGAGCGAAAATTCCCCGGTATAGGGTTTTGCCATATGAAGTCCCATAAGCTCGTTTATATATAATCCTTCTTTAAGAGAACTTATTATATCCAAAATATTAGTTTCGCCGTTTTTTATAAAAAAATTAGTCGAACCGATATCGGGCGGCATAGTAAAAGACCGGCTTACCGAATTTCCGGTCGATTTCAAGCCTGACCTTTTTGCATATTCTATATCGTATAGATAGGATTCTACAACCCCGGATGAGCATAAGATTTTTTTTTGCATCTTAACGCCTTCCCTGTCGAATATATCGGTAAGGGCGCCTCCATGCAAAAGTCCGTCGTCGATAATATCCAATTTATCGGAAAATACTTTTTTTCCTGATTTACCTTCTAAAAGCGATTTCTTTTTATATACGCTGTCGGCATAGAAAGACTGTTTTAATAAGCCTAGAAGCTCCGACGAAGTATAACTGTCGAATATTATATTATAGCTTCCGCTCGGCACCGCCCTCGCTCCGAGCTGGTCAACCCCTTTTTTCGCGGCGTTCATAGCGGCTTTTTTAAATTTCAGCGCGCCGAAACTGTGCGAGAAATCGAAATCGAATCCCGAACCGGTGTCTCCGCCGTCTCTGGAAGCTACGGATAAAAATATTTCGTAAAAAGTTTTTTTCGAAGATATATCGACTCCGTTGGAATTATAAAATCTTTTAGATATTAACGTCTCGGAATAAGAAGGTTTATCGACTTTATATATTTTTTTATCGTACGAATATGCCGTTTCTTCCATTTCCGTCAGAAGAGATTTTTTCGTATTTATATCTACGCCGCTCCAGTCGCTGGAATAAATGCCTAATTTTTCCGGCAGGCTAGAATCCGTGAGGCTCGCGTCTTTTTCGGCAAAATCGAAATACTCGTTTTCGTCCATGAACTTCAGGAGAGAATATGCGTTTTCTAAGGCGCTTATAATCTTTTGCTCTTCAAAACCCAGGCAGTATGAAAAGCTTACCTTTTTTTTATCGCACAGCCTTATATTTAGGCCGTTTGTTTCGGCATTGACGTAATTAGATATTCTGCCGTCTTCCGACTCCATCTTCAATATTTTAGCGTTAAATAAATAAGCTTCCGATTTTATCCTTTTTTTCATGGAATAATCGTCTATCAGCGAAATTACGGCGTCAAAACCGGCGCTTTGCTCTTTGAAGCCTTCTGCCGCCACATGAAACGCATTAGACGCTTTCTCCGAAACTTTACCGTTTCGCTCCCGGCCTGCCCCTTTTATATTCAAGTCTGTACTCATTTTTTATTCGTACCGTTTTTTATTCTTTTTTAAAATTTATATTGGGCATTTACATTTATTTGTTGTTTATGCGGGAAATTATGTCTGCGGCTACTTCCTCGATGGACTTTTCGGTGATATCTATAACATAAGCGTTCAGCTTAGTATATATCGATATGGAATGTGCCAGCTCTTTTTCTATGGATTCCCTCGATACATAATCCTGCGAAAGAGGAAGCCCCATCCTTTTCAGTCTTTCCTTTCTTAAACTTGAAATTCTAAGGGGGTCGGAGGTAAGCCCGAATATCTTTTCTTTGGAGATGCCGTAAACCGATTCGTCTATGCTCTGCGAGTCTATTATGGGTATATTAGCCGCCTTAAAGCCCCTTTGGGCAAGAAACAGGCATAAAGGGGTTTTTGATGTTCTCGAAACTCCGAGTATAAGAGCGTCCGCATCGGATATCTCGTCTATCCTCTGTCCGTCGTCATGTTTTACGGCATATTCCAGCGCGTCTATTCTTTTAAAATATTCGTCGTTGACCCTGTGAATGGCGCCTGGTTTCCTTTCCGGAGACAGATTTAAAATATTTGCTATGGAATTTAGCACCGGGCCTATAATATCTATGCTCGCGATGCCTCTTTCGGCGGATTCCTGAAGCATAATATTTCTAAGTTCGTCTTTGACGAGGGTAAAAATAACCAGGGCGTTTTTATCCGCGGCTTCGGTAATTATTTCCCTAAGTTTTAACTCCGAGTCTATCAGTAAAAATCTATTAAGATGGACGTCCGGAATAGAAAATTGGGATATGGCCGCTCTCGCAACCTTTTCGGCGGTTTCTCCCGTAGAATCGGATACTACGAAAACATAAAACTGGCCGATTTGCGCCTGCTCGTGAAACCGTTCTTTGTCTTTATTATTCATTTTTTTTATTTATATTATATTCGGGTTTTTAATCCGGATTTTTTCCATAAAAGCATGCCGCCTTTAAGGTTATATACATTGTTAAAACCGTGCCTTTTAAGCATGGAGCATGCCGAATAGCTTCTTGCCCCGCTGTGGCAGACGGCTATGATATCTTTATCTTTATAATCGCTAAGCTCGTTAATCTTTAAAGGCAGAAGCCTTATAGGGATTAACTTTGCATTTTCTATATGCCCCAGATTGCCGCTGAATTCATGAGGCTCCCTAACGTCTATTATGACCGTATTTTTACCTTTATCCTCCGATAATTTTTTAAAAACTTCTTCAGGGGTTATCTGATTAACGTCTCCGAACTGCCCTTCCCTTCTGAAAATATTAAACATTCCGTAATTTTCTCCTTTTTTATTTTTTATTTATGTAAATTCTATTTATTATAATACATAGTTTAGATTTTGTCTATACTATGCGTGGTGAGTATCAAAGGCGCCGCTCCTCTGTTTTTATAATTTCAGCATTACGGCGGTTTCGTCGCAATCCGGAAATTTGACGCAGTTTATACAGTCGCTCCATATTTTATGCGGCAGTTCGGATTTATCGATAATTTTAAAACCCGATTTTTGAAAAAATTGCGGTTTATAAGTCAGGGCAAAAAGGTTTGTTATTTTAAAAAATTTTGCTTCCTCTATACATTTTTTTATAAGTTCGGACCCGATAAGCTTCCTCGTGTAAGGTCTTTTTACGGCTAACGACCGTATTTCCGCTAAATTTTCCCAAACTATCGTAAGCGCGCATGCCCCTATAACGTCGGGAGTATGACCCGGCGCATCGGCGCTTTCTTCGTCTTCGTTTTCTATTTCGGCAATATAAAAATCCCGCAGATGTTCATATATATCGCTCATAGAGCGCGGAAGCATCTCGCCCGCCTTTGAATATTCCGAGAAGAGATTATAAAGCGATTTAACGTCGCACATGAGGGCTTTTCTCAGGACGACCTTTATAACCGTACCGGACTTAATATTTTTTTTACGGGCGCCGTGCGAGCCTTCTTCCGCATCCCTTTCGATCTCTATCTCAGTCGGATAAAAAATAGTTCCCCCGCCTTTTTCGTATCTCTGTCTTGCCGTCTTATACAACTAAACCCCTCCTTTTAAGAATCTCTTTAGCATGTTTGAGCGCCGCTTCCCCGCCTGAATCGCCGGATAACATTCTTGCCGTTTCGCCGACCCTTTCTTCCGCGGAAAGGCTTTTAATTCTGGTATAAGTTTTTCCGCCCTCGATTTCTTTATAAACAAAAAAATGCTTATCTGCAAAAGAAGACACCTGCGCAAGATGCGTTATGAGAATCACCTGATTGACCGCCGAAATTGCTTTAAGCGCTTCCCCGACAAAATTGGCTACGTCTCCGCCTATTCCGGCATCTATCTCGTCGAATACAAAAGACGCGGCATCTCTTTTTTTATTCAGAATCTTCAATATGCACAAACTGACGCGGGAAAGCTCCCCTCCGGATGCAACCTTGGAAAGCGGTCTCGGTTCTTCCCCGGGGTTTGCCGAAAACATAAAAACGCATTTTTCCAATCCGGTTTCGGAAAAACCTTCTTCAAAATCCCTCATGCTCAGCTCTATCTTAAATACAGGCTTAATTCCGAGAAACAAAAGCTCCTTTTCTATCTCCTTTTCTAAAACAGAGGCGGCGTTCAAGCGTTTGGCATGCAATTCTTCAGCAATCGACATAAATTTTGCTTTCAAGTTTTCATATTCGGCGTCTATTTCGGAAATCCTGCGTTCCAGTTCCGTTATGCCGCCCAATTCTTTTTTCGCTTCGCCGTAAATCTTCAGGAGTTCTTCGAGATTAGAAACGCCGTATTTATTTTCTATGCCTATAATGCCGTCTATTTTAAGCCTTATTTCGGTTAATCTGTCCTCGTCGAATTCGAAAGAAGAATGTTTTTCTAAAGACAAAAGAATGTCGTCGAGTAATATTTTAATGGTTTCCGCATTTTTAAACTCTTCTTTTTGTTTAAAATTGGAATCTAGTTCCGATAATTTGGAAAGATTGGATATCAAGGGGTTCAAATGTTTAAGGATTCCGTATTCTTCGTTGTCTATCGAATCTATCGAAGATAAAATAAATTCTTTTATTCCGTTTATGTTTTCGAGCCTTTTAAGCTCTTCTTTTAAAATATCTTCGTCGTTTTCAGATTTTATGCCGAGTTTTTCTACGTCCTCTATAATATACGAATTGATTGTTTTTATCCGCGATATTCCGTCGAGCTTTTTTGCGGCTTCCGCTTTCTCGGCTTCTATTTTTTTAATATCTCCGTAAAGTTTTTTTGCCGCGGCAGACAAATCCTGGTTTCCCGCAAAATTGTCTAAAAAAGCAAGCTGGCTTTCAGGCTCTATAAGGAAACGCCTGTCGTTCTGCCCGAATATCCTTACTAAATTTTCGCCGATGCGCTCAGGTATATTTTTATTTACCTGTTCGTTGTTTATAAAATATTTGCTTTTCCCCGTTTCGGAAATAGTTCTCTTTAAAATTATATCTTCATCCGGTATATCCTTAATGCCGCTTTCTTCAAAAATATCGGCGAAATCCGCACCGGTTTGACCGCCGCCGGTATCAAACACCGCGCTTACAAAGCCTTCTTTTTCGCCGGTTCTTATAATATCCGTTCCTTTAGTCCTGCCGAACAGAAAATTTATAGATTCTATAATTATGCTTTTGCCTGCCCCCGTTTCCCCGCTTAAAACATTCAGTCCTTCGCAAAAATTTATTTCAATATAGTCTATAGTGGCAAAATTTTTTATATATATCGTTCTTAACAATTTTACTTTTACCAGTTTAATTTCGTTCTTAATATATTCCAGTAATCGTAATCCAAAGACGTAGAAAGATAAACTTTCGAAGAGTGTTTTTTGA
>JAJYYS010000099.1 GCA_021800745.1 bacterium | reverse complement strand
TTATCTGTCCGTAATGCGAAATTTTTTCATTTACGTCTTCGATAACCGCTATGGACAAACTCATTACCGGAAATTTCTGCATTTTTCTTTGCCTGTCGTATGATTCGATATATCCTCTTTGTTTGTCTGTATTATCGTAAAACGACAGTATGATTTTATCGAAATTGCATATTACCGTATTTGAAATGTCTATTATGTCGTCGGAATGCGACATGACGACAAAGTCGTCTCCTCCAATATGTCCTATGAAAACGTATTTTTCGATGTCCCTGCGCCTGGTTTTAGATATGTCGTAAACGGTAGTCGCAATGAGCCTCGACGTCATCATAATAACTTCATCTCCCCTTAAAAAGCCGTATTTGTCGTTGTAGGATTTAAAATTGTCAATATCGATATAGGCAAAAGAAAAGTTAACGTCTTTATCGAGTTTATACTTAATCGATTCCATTATAGATGAGTTTCCCGGCAGTTTTGTCAGCGGGTTTGCGTCTAATGCGGATTTAGAAGCATGTATAATGCTGTCTATTTTATACTTCAGTTCGGATGGATTAAGAGGCTCTTTGATATAGTCTTTCAAAAAATATTTTTCGTCTTTTATGCCGTTAAAATCGAAATCGGCGGACAGCATAAAAAGAATAGGTATATTGCTCAGCATATTATCCAACTGCATGTCGTTAATCATTTTAATCTCTTTTTTATAGTCTGTGCGGTCTTTCCTGCCACCCCTCTTTTCGGAAATTGCGTTCATCGCAATAATGATTAACTGCGGAGGCGAGGCATAAACGGAATAATATGCCTGATTGAACGAATCGAATATTTTAAAATCATATATTTCTAATTCATCTTTAAAAACATTATTATATTGAGAGTTTTTATCCGATACTATAAAAATTTTAGGCTTGTTAATAATGTTTCTATCTTTATTCATATAGAATCGAAAATCTGAAATTAATATTTATATAACCGGCTTAATCACTCAAATATATAAAGTTCGTCTTTATAGAAATATATTTCTTCTATTACGGATTTTATGAAATCAATATCGATACCTAATATCTTTAATGCGTCGATGTTTATTTTTTCTAAATATGAGGCTCCCGAAAAACCGATGCCTAATGCCCTTGTTAAGAAATCGGCAATATTTAATATTGCAGCTTCAGCTTTAAAGTCGTAAGCAAGATTAACGTTGTGATGATATTTTATCGGCAGATATATAGACTGAGGCAGATTCCATTCTTTTGTCAGCATATAGCCTAACTGGTCGTGGGATATATTGAGAATATCATGTTCTATGGCCGCTAAAGGTTTTTCGCTTTTTTCCGCAGTTTCTATAATTTTTTTAAAATCGTCTTTAAACGTGGTGGCTATAATTATTTTTCCTATGTCGTGCAGTAATCCGGCGGAAAACATAATGTCCGGGTCTGTATTATTTATCTTTTGCGCTCTAAGTTTCACCGCGATATGCTTTGCGGTGAATGCGCAGAAAAGGCTGTGCTCCGACAGCCCCGCCATGGTTTCTTTCATAGCGGTAAAAACGGAAGTAGAAATTATGATGCTTTTTAAAACATTAGCTCCCAACAGCACTATTGCATGGTTTATGCTGTATATTCTCTGGGGAAACCCGTAAAAAGGGGAATTTACTATTTTTAATATTCTTGCAGAAAGGCTTACGTCGTGGGACATTAAATCGCCGATATTTTTTATGGAGAAATTATCGTTGTCTATTTCTTCGGAAATTGTCGATAACACTTTAGGCAGGGTGGGCAGGTTATCGGTTTTTTTAACGGTAGCTATCAACTCGTCTAACGTGTCGATTTTTTTCATTTTATTATAAAGTTATTATACAGTTCCGCCGCAGTTTTTAAGTATGACGTTTTTTATTATTTCTTTTATTTCTTTCATAAATTCGCCGCTTTCGGCGTGAAGGAACCTTTCTTCCAATGAAGACAGTTCTTTTTCCATTTTTTCTTTATTTTTACTATCGTTTTCCGTTTCTGCGCCGGCAGTTCCTTCTATGAATATATAATTATCCTCCGTCCCGGTAGAATCGGCGGTTATTTTTTTAATATTTCCTATAAATTTATCTGTAAGAACCGTCCCTTTTTTAAGAACCGTAATTCCTTTGCCGGATATTATATCTTTAGCTAATATATCTCCCGCTTTAAGATTTTCCGCCGTTGTTTTTTTCATATGAATTGTAATTGCCGCTTAAATATCTTTAAAAAGTTGATTTATATTATATCATATTATAAAATCATAATAGTAAAAAAATAAAATTGATATTATGAAAAATAATACTTTATTAAAATTCAAAATCGCCGCCAGGATTCTTAATATAAATAAGTATATATTGCTCATTCTTTTAGAAAAGCGGGAAAACCCGGTTAATATCGGACATATATTCGATAGAAAAGTTTTTTTGACGTCTCTTTTTTCGAAAACGGAAAACCGCGCGCGCGCATATGCATATAAAGATAAGAAATCTGAAACGGGCAGCGCAGAGCTTTTATCGCGGCTTAAAGATATATTGACGGATATAACGGAATCCGACAAAACCATTATAAATATTTTAACCGAAAGAAAAGAAAATGCTGCCGATAAAATTTCGACGCTCAGGAAACTTTCTGCCGCCGTTAAAGCTTACGGCGCTAATTGAACGATAAGGTGCATTATATTATGGATAATTTAGACGGGCATTTTTATAAAAATCAGGAAATAATTTTAGAAACTCCGCAAAAAAATTTCAAAGGCTATATTAATAAAATAGACGACGGGTTCCTATATATAGTTTTATATTCGACTTTTAACGGCAGGCAGGCGCCGGAATTCGGCGCAGAGGATTACGATATGGACGCAGACGTATCTTTAATAAAAAAATCCGGCGATATTACTTTAATAAGTTCGGGATTTTCTAAAACTTTCTTATACAAGCCGCTGCTGAAAGACATCGTTAAAAATGCCAAGAATATTTCTTTGAAGATTCAGATTGTCGGCGTTCCTTCGGAAGAAAGAGAAGGTAGGGAATTTTTGCGCGTCAATGCCGCTATCCAGTTCGTTTACGAAGAAATATCCATGGAAGAATTTCTTGAAACGAAAGATGCCTATATTACGAAGCCTTCCCTTACTACTTCGGTTTATGGAATTTACGGATTAGCGGTTCCTAAAATTTTTCAAATTGCATCCGAAACGGATTCGGATGCCCCGATTAATCCTAAAATAGAGAAACTTCTTGTCGCGATAAACAGCAAGTTGGACGTAATTATTTCGCTTATTAATCCCGAAGCGTCGATATTTGCGGACATTAAGGAAAAGCAGGTATCCATAAGCGGTTCAGGCATTATGTGGATGGATGGGGATAAAGGGCTGAAGCAGGGCAGTATTATAAAAATTACAATGCTTTTCCCCGCCGTTCCTCAGTTTATAGTGAAGGCTTTGGCACAGGTGGTAACAATTTCGAATACCGGCGCAGATGCCGGACAAAATAATTCTTCTCCGGCATCTATAGCCTGTAAGTTTACCGCAATAAACGAATACGACAGGGATGAAATAATTAAATTTACCCTCGAACAGCAAAGGCGGCATATCAAAAAATCCGCCTCATAAGAAAATATTTAAATGCAGGACCATCGCATTATGATTTCGGCAGTTCGTTGTTCAAGAAAGTAGAAAGAACCACGATGTTTACTCTTCTGTTTAGCGCGCGTCCCGCCGCGGTTTCGTTGCTTGCTATGGGCTTGTATTTTCCGTATCCGGAAGCCGAAAGCCTTGCCGGAGGAAAATTCTCGCTTTTTATAAAAAAGCTCAGAACGCTGACCGCCCTGGCGGTGGAAAGCATCCAGTTATTGGGATATTTAGCAGAGCGTATCGGAGTCGAATCCGTATAGCCCTCTATGGCGATGTTATTTTTGACCTTAAGCAGTTCCGACGCTATTTCTTTTAAAAGAGGGCGATATTTTCCGATAATTCTTGCGCTGCCTGAGCCGAAAAAGCTGGAGCCTTTCAAAGATATGACGAGTCCCCTGGTCGATTTATAAACCCTGAGCGAAGTTCTGTAGGCGCTGTTTCCGGCGGTAAAGGATTTTATATTGGATTCGATGCCGGTGAAGACCTCGGATTCATGCGTTTCTTCCTTAATAAGCTTCTTATTGGATTTTGAGACTTTGAAAGTCGAAGGGGCGACTTTCGCTACGATTAATTTTGGGGACGAGGCTATATTAGGCTTAGAGGTGGAGACAGTAATAAATTTGTTTGCCCCGAACGCCTGCTGGATGGATACGGCCAGCTCTTTAAGCCGGACGTTATTGACTTTTGATATCGCGAACATAACTATGAAGAACGACAGAAGAGTAGTTAAAAAGTCGCCGTAGCTTATCATCCATCTTTCCGAATTGCTATGCTCGGGGCATTTCTTCTTTTTTCTCATTTTTTATTTCTCCGTATTTTTTAACTCGTACATTTTTTTCTCCTGTTCGCTTAAAAACGATTTGAGTTTTTCCTCGATGAGCCGCGGGTTTTCTCCGTTCTGAATGCTTCTTATGCCCATAAGGATAAGTTCGTATCTTAAAACTTTTACTTTCAGGTTCATCTTAAGTTTGCTGGATATGGGAAACAAAACGGCATTGGCAAAAGCAAGACCGTAAAGCGTTGCGGTAAACGCGACCGCTATTCCGGCCCCGAGCCTGTTAGGCTCGTTTAAATGCTGCATAACGTGGATGAGCCCGAGCACCGCGCCTATGATGCCTAAGGTGGGGGAATAACCTCCAGCCTGTTCGTAAATTTTAACGCTTTCTTCGCCGAATTCTTCTATATGGGACAGCTCCGTTTCCATAATTTCCATAACTATCTGCGGGTCAATCCCGTCGACGACTAACTGCAGAGCTTTTTTTATAAAATCGTCGGACGAGGCTTCTATTTCCGATTCCAATGCAAGGACTCCGTTTTTTCTCGCTTTTGTCGCATAATTCAGAAGGTCTGATATAGTATTTTCAAAATCTACTTTTTCGGATAAAATAACGTCCTTAACGGATAAAAGGGCTTTTTTAATATTGTCCATCCTGTTTCCGGCGATGGTCGCTCCGGCCGTTCCGACTATAACTATCACGAATCCGATAGGGTCTATCAGCTGCATAAAATTAGACCCCTGCAGAAAATTTCCGAAAAGTATTCCGCCTATGCCAAGAATAAAACCTATAATAGATGCAATATCCATATTCCAGCCGTTATGTTATAATATTTATTGAATAAATTTATATTTTTTTTATTATTATAATATAATATATTTTTAAAATAATTTCTGCAAACTTTTATTAATAATCCGGTTATGATATAATTTTTTATATGAATATAAATGAGGCGTTGACGGTTTCCGCAGGTAAAAAAAATCCGGCCGAAAAAACGGCCGTTACTCCGGCTGAACTCAAAGAAATAAAGACCGTCGCCGTTAAGTTCGAGAGTCTTTTTTTGAATATGATTTTCGACTCTATGTCTAAAGAAGTCGGAAAAGGCTCTTTTATCGATAAAGGGACGGGCTATAAAATTTTTAATTCCCTGTTTTACGAAGCCGTAGCCAACGGCGAAAGCTACGGAAAAGGGATAGGCATCGCAAGGATGATTGTGGATTATTTTAAAGAGCATCCTTCTTTAATCGCGCAGGACGGACTAAAAGAACTGAGTTCTTCGGTGTCTAAACTTTCCGCGTCGAATAATCTTTTTCAGGCGTATAATTTATCTTCTAAATACGGTAATAATCAGGGCGTGACAGGTTTAAGCCCGGAAGAAAAAAATAGCGGCGGAGCGGGTACAGGCGGAGACGGCGGAAGTCCGAACGGAGATTACGTTACGGCGGACGGACTGGCAAAAAAAGCTTCCGAGATATACGGCGTTCCTTACGGACTGATAAAAGCCGTAATAAAAACGGAATCCGGATTCAATCCTTACGCCGTTTCCGGCAAAGGAGCGGTCGGACTTATGCAGCTTAT
>JAJYYS010000098.1 GCA_021800745.1 bacterium | reverse complement strand
GAATATCTTCTATAGATTCGGATAATATATATAAAATGCTTAAAAACGGTAAAATCGTGGTAATAGCCGGATTTCAGGGGATTGATTCAAACGGATTTATTACTACGCTCGGCAGAGGCGGTTCGGATACAACCGCGGTTGCCGTTGCGGCGGCCGTTAAAGCCGACAGGTGCGATATATATACGGACGTTGACGGAGTTTACACTGCCGACCCGAATATCGTTCCCGATGCGAGGCGTTTAGACGTTGTATATTTCGACGAAATGATTGAAATGTCGAGTCTAGGCGCTAAAGTCCTGCAGATAAGGTCGGTGGAATTTGCTATGAAATACGGCGTAAACTTGTTTGTTAAATCGACTTTTACAGAAGGAAAAGGAACTCAAATAAAATTTTTAGGAGACGATAAGGATATGGAAGAATTGCAGGTTTCAAGCGTTGCATGCGATAAAGACGAAGCTAAAATTTCTATAAGGGGTATTCCCGACAAGCCTGGCATTGCGGCGAAAATTTTTTCGAGAATATCGGACGCCAATATAGTCGTAGATATGATTATCCAGAATATTTCGGTGGAAGGGCATACCGATTTGACTTTCACGGTATCTAAAAAAGATTTAAAAAAAGCCCTTGAAATAACGGACGGCCTTGCAAAAGAACTCGACGCAAAAGAGGTAATAAGCGACGATAAAATTGCCAAAATCTCGGTTATAGGGGTCGGCATGCGAAACCATTACGGGACGGCTTCTACTATGTTCGACGTCCTTGCTAAAGAAAATATAAATATTATGATGATTTCAACGTCAGAAATTAAAATATCGTGCGTTATAGACGCCAAATATGCCGAACTTGCCGCAAGGATACTCCATGATGCATTTAATCTCGGCAAATAAAAAAATTAAAAATATGAATTCGGTTAAAAATAAAAATTCTAACAGCGTAAAAACCGGTTTTGTAGAGGTTTACGATACTACTTTGAGGGACGGAACTCAAGGCGAAGGCTTCTCTTTGTCTATAGACGATAAATTAATGATAACCGACATTTTAGACGAATTGGGCATTAATTTTATTGAAGGCGGATTTCCGGCATCCAACCCTAAAGACAAAAAATTTTTCGACGCGGCTTCGAAAAAAACTTTAAAAAATTCTAAATTAACCGCATTCGGGAGCACCAGAAAGAAAAATAACAAGGCAAAAGAAGATGCCGGGTTAATAGTACTCGGCGAAACCGATACGGAATATATTACTATTTTCGGCAAATCCTGGGATATGCATACCGAAAGCATTTTAAAAATATCTTTAAACGAAAACTTAGACATTATATACGATTCGGTAGAATTTCTAAAATCGTGCGGAAAGAAAGTATTTTTCGATGCGGAACATTTTTTCGACGGATTTAAAGATAATGAGGACTATGCCGTAAAAACCATACATGCCGCACTTTCGGCAGGAGCGGATAAAGTAGTTTTGTGCGATACTAACGGAGGCTGTCTGCCCGACGATATACATAAAGTGTTGAATAAACTTAAAATACTGCACAAGATAGATATAAGCCGCCTCGGAATCCATACCCATAACGATACGGACTGCGCCGTGGCAAATACTATTGCTGCAGTTCTGGACGGCGTCAGACACGTTCAGGGAACTATAAACGGCTACGGAGAAAGAACCGGAAACGCAAATTTATCGTCTATAATACCAAATTTAGAATTAAAAGCCGGATTTAAAACTATAGGCAGGGAAAAACTTAAAAATCTCCTTAAAGTAAGCAGGTTAATAGACGAAATTTCAAACAATACTCCTGTTAAAAATATGCCTTACGTAGGAGAAAGCGCATTTGCCCATAAAGCCGGCCTTCACGCAAATGCCGTATTAAAGAATCCTTCTTCCTACGAGCATATCGACCCTTCGCTTGTAGGAAACAGCAGAAGGTTCTTAATTTCGGATTTATCGGGCAAAAGCAATATAGAAGCCAAAGCAAAAGAGCTGGGATTAGACATCGGCGTTCTTTCGGCTGCCCGCGAAGCGGAACTTTTGGATAAAATTAAAGAACTGGAAAGTTTAGGATTTAATTTCGAGAGCGCCGACGGGTCTTTTAAAATTCTTTTAAATAAATATTCATCCGAAGACTTTAAAAATAAGGAATATTTTAAGCTTATATCTTTCAGGGTAAATATAGAAAAAACATCCGCTCAAAACATTTTCAGCGAAGCCGTAGTTATGATAGAAGTTAAAGGCAAAACCGAACATACGGTCGCCGAAGGAAACGGTCCGGTAAACGCTTTAGACAACGCTTTAAGAAAAGCGCTCGTAAAATTTTATCCGGTGCTGGACGAAATGAAACTTACCGATTTTAAGGTAAGGGTTATAAGCAGCAAAACAAAATCTGGAACCGCTTCTTATGTCAGGGTATTAATAGAATCTTCGGATAAAGAAGAAAAATGGACTACTCTCGGAGTATCGGAAAACATCATAGAAGCGTCTTATATCGCTCTTGCAGACGGCATAATTTATAAATTAGATAAAGAACGGGTCGGGGGGCAGACATAAAAAATGGCTGATTTCGACGATATAAAAGAAATTGGATTTTTTAAAGCATTATTTTTGACATGGAAAAAATCTCTTTTCAGCCCCGAAGTATTTTATAAAGAACTAAACAACGCCGGGGCAATGGAAGAAAACGGCATATCGAAGCCTTATTTTTACGCGTTGCTGTTTACATACATAAACTTAGTATTTTCTTTCTTTTGGGAAGTAATTTTTTTCAAGATAGGATTTTATAAAAACTATGCCGTCCTGCCTAAAATACCGCTTTTTTTTACAAATAAAAGTTTTTTGGATATATATATAATTATCGGAATAGCCTTTCTTTTAGTGCTTTTGGGGATATTATACACGATTTTTCTAATTCTTTTAACTATTATAATACACGGATTCGTAATGCTGCTTGGCGGGAAACGGAGTATAAAAAATACTTTCAGGATAATAGGTTATGCTTCCGGCGTAGGTATTTTTTCGATATTTCCGATATTCGGATACAATATATCGGCGGCCTGGTTTGCGGCATTATTGATTATCGGCATTAAAGAAACCAACGGGCTTTCGACGCCTAGGTCTATTTCGGCTCTTCTCCTGCCTTTTATTTTTATATCCCTTATACTGGTAGCCTTTTTTATAAAAATTTTAGCCGCAAGATAATGCAGTGCCCCAAAATTGCCTATAGAAAATTATTTTTCTGCATAAACGGCATGCATTTATATCTGCTTGCGCAGGAGTGACACCCTTTGGGTGAAAACTTAAAAACCTGCAAAGTCATTCCTGCGCAAGCAGGAATCCAGAATTAGTATAACTTTAAAGCCATTTTAGGATTTCTATCGGCAAATTTGGGGGCAGTGCAGTTTAAATCCTGCCCGACGAGCCCAGAACCTTCATTCTTTCTCCTATGACTTCTATGACGTAATCTCTTGCAGGACCGAAAATCTTTCTAGGGTCTATTTGCGATTTATCCGTCGCGACGCTTTCCCTTACTTTTGCCAAAAAAGCAATGCGCAGGTCGGTATCGGTATTGACTTTATTTATACCGAATTTTACCGCTTCTTTTAAAACATCGAACGGAACTCCTTTTGCGCCCTTTAAGTCACCCCCGAACTCCTCGAATCTTTTAGATGCCGCTTCCGGAACAGACGAAGCTCCGTGAAGCACAAGCGGAATACCAGTTAACTCTTTAACTTTTTTTAATCTTTCAAAATCTAATTTTGCTTCTCCTTTAAATTTAAACGCTCCGTGCGAAGTGCCTATTGCGGGAGCAAGGAAATCTATGCCGGACGATTCGACAAAATCGTGCGCTTCGGCAGGGTTGACCAGCACGGCATCCCTTTCTGCAACGGAAACGTTGTCTTCTATGCCTTGAAGTCTTCCAAGCTCGGCCTCCACGGAAATACCGACCGGATGGCAGATGCCTACTATCTGCTTAGTCATTTTAAGATTTTCTTCATACGGAAAATGGGACGCATCTATCATTACCGAAGTAAAACCTGCTTTTACCGCCGTCATTACTGCTTTTATATTTGAACCGTGGTCGAGATGCAGGGCGGCGGGTATCCTGGGATATGCATCCGAAAGCGTTTTAACCATGGAGTACAGCATTTCCGCGCCGGCATATTTCATGGCGCCTTCGCTCGCCGCAATTATAATCGGCGATTTTTCGGAATCGGCGGCGGCGAATATTGCCTGCAAAAATTCCATATTGTTGGCATTAAAAGCTCCGACGGCATAACCGTTCTTATTAGCATCGTCGAGAATTGCTTTCGCAGAAATCAAAGGCATTTTAGTTCCTCCAATGAAATTTTATTTTATAGTTTTTAATTGGCGGAAGCGTACGGGAATCGAACCCGCCTTGCCCTTATGGGGACAACTGTTGATTTGAAGTCAAAGAGGGGCACCAGCCCTCCAATCGCTTCCGTATTAATTATATCAATAAAATTATATTATACAAACGCATATTATTCAAGTTCAAAGTCCTGCCTTAAAAACCCTAAAACCTTAATATTTTGGTTAAATTTTGTATGTCAAATGATATTTTTATATGATAAAATATGAATAGATTGGTTTATATTTTATATTAAGGGATTAAGGGTAAATATGGATAACTGGAAATTAGGCGAAGGAGAGGAAGAGCTTTTTAGTGAAAACAATGAAACAGGGAAAGGCTTTTCAATAGGAAAAATAGACAAAGATGATTTATCCGAAATTATTTTTGAGGAAAAAAACCCGGATAAACCGGAAAGAAAAATTCCGCCCAAAAAAGAAAGTAAAATAGACGACGGAGAAAGAAATGCTTACGGCAATAAAAAAAACGGACTTAAAAAAATATTTTATCTGCTTTTAGGAATGGCCGCGTTACTGTCGGCATATTATTTATTTAAAACGCTGTTTCCCGGCAACGGTACGAATATAAAACTATTCGAGTTAAAAACCGTCGTTTACAAATCTAGAGTATTGCCTGAAAACAATCTGCTGATTACAGGTTATTTAGTAAATAAAAATAAATTTCCGGTAAGTTACGTCAGGCTGACGTGCAAACTTTACAGCACAAAAAACATCGTGCTTTTATCTAAACATGTATATGCCGGAAATTTTATAAGCCTCGAAAAACTTAAAAAGATGTCCAATGTTGCGATAGATATGGCGCTTGATAATAAAGACGGGGAAAATATGTCGAACGTGGAAATTTTACCGAATCATCCGATAAAATTTATGGCGGTCTTTTTCGATATAAATCAGAACTCGAAAAATTATTCGGTTTCAATAAGCCACTTTTATAGGATAAAAAAATAATCCGATATTTTTATTTTACTTTTTAGCAGTTTTAACGGTTTTCGAACCTGTCCGTTTTGCTTTTTTCGAAGATGCCTGAGCCGGACTCGTCCTTGCGAGTTGTCTTTTTTTTGGTTTTGCGGGTTTTTCATCGTCCTCTGAATCTTCGGGCGTAACGTCTATTTCGTCTTTCCCCGAAACGCTGTTTTTAAAGTTTTTTAGGGCTTTGCCCAACCCGCTGCCTATTTCGGGGAGCTTGCCCGCTCCGAATATCAGAAAAACGACTATAAGTATGATTATTATCGTTATCGGCGACCATCCAAACATATTTTATTTACCTCCGTTATTAACTTCGTTCCGTAACCGGCAGGGGGCTTTTCAAAGAAAAGTTTTAAACCGTACGAACTTCCTCTTGCGCGCTCCGCTTTCGCTTCGCGCTATCGAGGGTTCGACCCCGTCCTTATTCTGCCTTAACTGAATAATTTATCAAATTCGTTTCATAACTGGCGGAGAGAGAGGGAGTCGAACCCTCGATAGACTTGCATCTATACATGATTTCCAATCATGCTCCTTCGGCCTCTCGGACATCTCTCCTTAAAAATTATTGCTCGATAATATTATTATCAATATATAATTTATCATTATTTCAAAATATATTCAAAGGTTATTTTTGAGATACA
>JAJYYS010000097.1 GCA_021800745.1 bacterium | reverse complement strand
AGCAGCGGAGCGATAGTCGTAATCGCGCTCAGTCCTTCGAGGTTTTTTTCGAGGTCTAAATATGCCCTTCTTCCCGACTCTTCGACCTCTAATTTAATGGTATCTATAGAGTTTTTATAGTTGTCTATGATTGAAAGATAAATTTTTGCTATGGGGGTTTTTGCCGTCATGCACATGCCTTTAGCTTTTTCTATATCACCGTCTTTTATGGATTTTTCGACGTTAAAAAGGAATTCCTCCGGAAATATTTTGGATTTTCTTAAGCTGTAAAAACGTTCTATTATAATCGCAAGCGCAATAATGGAACACAAGATTAAAGGATATAAAAAGAACTCGGTCAGCAGTTCGCTTTCATTAAACATAATATCGCACCCTTACTTTTTTAAATTCTTTAGTGCTTTCTAGGGCATCGAAATCCTTTATGCCCGTAAGCGAAGAAATCCGTTCCATAACGTTATGTGCGTCTTCTTTAGATTTTGAATGTATCATGGTAAATATATTGTATTCCCACCTTCCCGGATATACCGGCCTTTGATAGCAGTGGGAAACTTCTTTTATAGAAGACATTATTTTTCCATGATTTTCGGTTTCTTCCGGTTTCGATTTCCATATGCCCATAATATTGTAACTGAATCCGGCTTTCTGATGATACAGAACGCATGCAAACCTGCGCATTTTTTTATCGCTTAAAAAATTTTTTATCGTTTCCAATAATTTTTCCTGAGAAATTCCTAAATTTGCCGATAAATTCTTAAAGGGTTCGGGGGTAATTTCAAGGTCTTTTTGAAGTTCCCTAATGCACGACTTTTCAAAATCTGTAATTTTTATCTCGGAATCGGATTTAAAATCGTCATGCGAAAAAAATTTAAAAGAAGAAGACTCTTCACCGGTCATATCGAAATTAACGCCTATTTTAAAAAGTTTAAGCGTAGGCAGTATTAAATAATCGGACGCGCCAGACTTTTCGCTCAGCAGTTTAATTTCGTCTTCGAGAGAATATTCGGACGGCAGGGTAATAGTAAACCATATATTGTATTCGTTGTTTCTTAAATAATTATGGCTGACGCCGCTATGCGAACTTATGGCATCCGCGGCGGAATCCACAAGCCCGCTATCGACTTTAAACGCCGCCAGGGTGCTTTTATATCCTATATTGTGGGAATCGAATATAGCGCTTATCTGCCTGATAATTTTATTATTTTTTAAATTTAATATCCTGCCTAAAACCTCTTCTTCGGATATGCCGGTAAGATTCGCGATGCTTAAAAACGGGCGGACGGAAATAGGAAAATCCGTCTGTAGAATATTTAATATTTTCTTGTCGGTTAATTCCAGTTCCATATTTAAAAAAAAAGGTTAATTTAATATTAATTATATCAATTTATTCGAATAACCGTCAAGAAAAAACCTCCGCCCGCCTTTTCGGCGGCAGAGGTTTTAATTTTAATCTTTACGTAAAAAAATGCGGCATTATTTATTATGCGGCATATTACTTCAAAGATTCGAGATACTCCGCAATAGCATTGACCTTAGAAGCAGGCATGCTTTTATGGTTAGGCATAATAGCCATGTAAGACTTTCCGTTAAGAGTAACGGTGCTTCCGGACGCAAAATGCGCGCCGGGGTTAACTATCTGCGTCTTGAGCCACGACAGGCCTCTCTGCGAACCTACGTGGGAAAGATTCGGACCGACTTGGCCGCCGTTTCCGTTAATGGTATGGCAGGCTATACAGCCTTCAGAACCGAAAAGAGACGCTCCAGACGCGGCAAAAGCCGAAACGCTAATTGCCGATATTCCGGTAAAGATTAACGCCGCTAAAAATAACTTGCCGATTTTTAAAATCATTCGATTCACCTCCTTTTTTTTATGTCGATATAAAGAAATATTTATTGCGTAATAAAACGAAACGATAAAAAAATAATAATAAAAACGATACCGCGGTTAATATTTCTGAATACCGGTTAAAAAATGGGGTTTCAAATGCTTTAATATGCCCCGTATATAGTTCGTTAGTTATCTAAGCGGGCTATATACGGGGTGTAAATAATTCGGAAAGTTCTTTATGTTTTATACTATTTTAAAGACTCGAGATAAGAGGCTAAAGCGTTAAGCTTTGATGCCGCCATGTGTCTGTGTCCGGGCATAATAGCCTGATACGACTGGCCGTTGATGTTTGAGGTGGTTCCGGCGGCGAAATGAGCACCGGGATTGGTTATCTGGGTTTTAAGCCAGGAAAGGCTTCTTTTACTGCCTACGTGTGATAAGTCTGGGCCTACCGAACCGCCCACGCCGTTAATACTGTGACAGGCAATACAGCCTTCGGAGTTGAAAATCGAAGAGCCTGATGCGGCAAAAACCGTAGTAGCGCTAAAAATTAATGCTGCGGCAATGAATAAAGCCGAAATGCTTTTTTTCATAATAATTCTACCCCCTTAAAATTAAAAAAAAAATAAATTGATTTACTGAACTAATATATATATATATATTATAACAAAATTTAAGTCAATATATTTTTTAGGCGATGTTTTATTAAAATTTATTAAAATTTTTCTTGCATTTTTCACTAAATAACATATAATAAAAAATCGTGTTTTTATTTTATCTTTTTATTAAAATTTATTAAGAAGATTTATAATCTTCTGAGGAGGTAAGGGTAAAATGAATTCTTTAGGAACGCATTTACTTTTAGAGTTAAAAAAATGCAAAAAAAATATTTTGGCCGACCTTGATTTCGTAGAAACCGCAATGCTTGATGCAGCGGCGGAAGCGAAAGCGACCATAGTAGAACATAAATTTCACGAATTTAATCCGTTCGGAATCAGCGGAATGGTGATAATTGCGGAATCGCATCTTTCTATACATACATGGCCGGAATACGATTATGCGGCGGTAGATATTTTTACGTGCGGAGATATAATAAAACCTCAGGAAGCGGCGGAGTTTTTAGTCGAAAGGTTCGGGTCTTTGGAACCGCAGATTATGGAAATAAAAAGAGGGCTTATATCTATTTACGACGAAGAGCTTCCTCATAAAGTACTCTGCGAGGAGAAGCTCGTCGCCCGTTAGCGTCGTATTTGAGTCAATTTTTCGTCGAACTTGCCGTAATAAGATATTGTCTGCGAAGCCCCTGCATATGAATTTTCCAATATTGCAAGGGCTTTTTTTATGCTTTCTTTGTCAAAAGGTTTTTTTAGTCCGCAATACATATCAGAAATATCAAGAATAGGCTCGAGAACGAACCTGCGGTTAAAAATCTCCGGATGCGGCAGTTTTAATTTCGGCAGGTCCAATGTTATGAAATTTTTTAGAGAACCGTAGTAAACGAAAAGTATATCGATATCTATAACCCTCGGCATATATCTTTTGCTTTCGCTTTTCCTGCCCATATTTTTTTCTATATTTTTCAAAAAGAAAAGAAGCTTTAGGCAGAAAGCAGGATAATCTTGCGTATCTCCGGGCATTTCAAGCATAACCGCGCAATTTAAAAAATAAGGCTGGTCGGCATTTCCGACCGGCGAAGATAAATATGCCGAAGAAATGCCGGACACAACTGCGCCCGTTATAGGGCTGCCGGGAACGGTCGCCGCGCTTTTAATTAAATTTAAAGCTTTCAGAAGATTATCTTCGGTATTCCCGACATTGCTTCCCAGCCCCAGGCATATATCCGTGCCGGGAATGCCGCCGCCTCCGCGGGACTCCGGTTTGCAGTCCATATCCATATCGCCGCATTTCATCCGCCCATGCGGACTAAAGCTTCTTTAATGCGGTTTTCGCTTATCGTCAAAGAAAATCTTATATATCCTTCGCCGTATTCGCCGAATCCCGAACCCGGCGTTACGATAATGCCGGTTTGGTTTAGCAGTGAAACTGCAAACTCCTTAGACTTCATATTTGCTTTCGGAACATGCGTCCACACGTAAAAAGTGGAATCCGATTTATAGACTTTATATCCTAATTTCTCTAATCCGCCTACTAACAATTCGCGCCTCTTTTTATAAATTTTATTGTTGTCTTCAACGGCTTTAAGTTCGTTATCGAGCCCGTAAGCTCCGGCAAGCTGAATAGCCTGAAACACGCCGGAATCAAGATTGGTTTTAACAGCTCCAAGCCCTTTTACGACTTCTTCGTTGCCGGCGGCGAATCCTATCCTGAAACCCGTCATATTAAAAGTTTTGGAAAGGGAATGAAATTCTATACCGATTTCTTTCGCCCCGTTAGCTTCTAAAAAAGAATCGTTCCCTTTTTCGCCGGTATAAACTTCGGAGTAGGCAAAATCGTGAGCGACTATAATTTCGTTTTTCTTTGCAAATTTAACGACCTCGTTGAAAAAATGCCTATCCGCCCTTGCAGAAGTAGGATTATTGGGATAATTTAAAAACATAAGTTTCGCTTTCTTTAAAATATCTTCCGGTATTAAGGAAAAATCCGGCAGAAAATCGTTTTCTTCTTTAAGAGGCATGATATAAGGAATGCCTCCAGCAAAAATAGTCCCAGCCCTGTAAACCGGATAACCGGGGTCAGGAATTAAAACTACGTCGCCCGGATTTATAAAAGCAAGGGGGAGATGCCCTATGCCCTCTTTTGAGCCGATGAGGGATAAAATTTCCGTTTCGGGGTCCAACGATACGTTAAACCTTTTTTTATACCAGTCGGAAACCGATTCCCTGAATTTTAAAAGCCCTTCATACGAAGGATATTTTTGGTTAACGTCTATCTCGCTTTCTTTTTTAAGGACGTCGACTATCGCCTTAGGAGTAGGAAGGTCGGGGTCTCCGATGCCGAAGCTTATTATATCTACGCCTTTTGCCTTTACCTGGGATTTAAGTTTGTCTATCTCGGCAAAAAGATACACCGGAAGTTTGCCTAATCTGTCGGAAAATTTGAATTGCATACGGGAATTAATCCTCCTTTAATTTTTATTAATTTTCAATATTGCTTTTGCATATTTTATAATAAAATTTTTTCTAAGTCTATATATTTTGAAGCTAAATCGTTCAGTATATTTATATTCTCCGACCGTTTATTTTCAGGAAGATACGGAATATCTCCGATAACCGGCACGTCCGTAAATTCGCCGAGCATTTCTTTATTTGACGAAATGCTCTCGTCGTTTTGGTTAAAAACGTTGTTTATTATAATACCGGATATTTTAATATCATGGCTTTTTGCATATTCTATATTTAACAGCGTCTGGTTTATCATGCCCAAGCCTGCTTTCGTCACTAAAATAATGCCTGCATCTATATATTTTGCAATATCTATCATAAAATGCTTCTTCTTTAAAGGAACGAGCATTCCGCCTGCTCCTTCGACGAGCATATAGTCATAGATTTTATTCAATTCGTAAAATTTAAAGAGGATTTCTTTAATGCACAGGTCTCCGCTTTCCTTTTTCAAAGCGGCGTAAGGAGACAAAGGGGACTTAAAAGTATAAGGAGTTATAATATCCGGCTCTTCTTTTAAACATCCATATTTCTTAACATAAGCGCCGTCTATATAATTTTTGACGCCGTCTTCGTTAATTTCAACTCCGGTTTCGACTGGTTTCATATATCCCGCGTTTAAACCGCGGCGCTTGAAGGCAAGAAGCAACAGAAGGCTGACGAATGTTTTTCCGATGTTCGTATCTATTCCGGTAATAAAAAATATTTTATCAGACATGGCATGCATTAAGTATAAAAAAAATGAAAAGGAAGGAAACTCCCCGAATTTTTATCGGGGAGGAAAATCAAAAAAAATACTACTTTACGCCTAATTTTTTAAGCGTCATAGGACCGATAATTCCGTCTGCTTTAAGGCCGTTTTTTTTCTGGAACGCTTTGACCGCATTGCTAGTAACGGGTCCGATCATTCCGTCGACTTTGCCTTTATAAAGCCCGTCCTTTGCAAGAGCCTGCTGTACCGCTTTGACTTTGGCAGAGGATATTGTTTTTACCGCTTTTTTGGCAACGACTTTCTTTGCCGCAGCCTTTTTAACGACTGCTTTTTTTGCGATTGTAGCGGCAAAAGAGCTGGAAGGTATTGCTATCAAGGCTAAAAATAAAACCGATAATAATAATTTTTTCATTAATTTTTTCAC
>JAJYYS010000096.1 GCA_021800745.1 bacterium | reverse complement strand
GAGCATAGACACCAGAAAAGAAACAATTTTAAATATAGCGCAAAAAATAGTCGATAAACAAACGGAATATTTTAATAAAGGCGTCGGGAACCTAAAGCCTTTAATTTTGAAAGATATAGCAGAAGAACTGAATATTCACGAATCTACGGTATCGAGAGCGACGGCCAATAAATATTTAAGCACGCATATCGGCGTTTTCGAGCTGAAGGATTTTTTTACTGGAGCGTCGTACGGGGAATCTTCTTCTGAAAACGTTATGACGAGGATAAAAGCTATTATAGATTCCGAAAATTCGTCGGGTAAAATTTTCAGGGACAACGAGATAACCGCTCTGCTTAAAAAACAGGGAATTACGATAGCCAGAAGGACTATTGCAAAATACAGGGAAATTATGAACATACCTCCGTCAAGCGTCAGAAATAAGACAACAAAATTGTATTAATTTATAATAATATGAAAATAACAACAAATTAAAATCGATTAATTAACTAAAAAAGGGAGACTAATCCGATGAACATTGCAGTTACTTTTAAGCATATCGATTCGAGCGATGCTATAAAAAAATATGCCGAATCGAAGGTTTTGAAACTTGAAAAATATTTAAATAATATTCTGGAGGCGCACGTTACTTTAAGCATAGAGCGCGTGGACCACAAAGAATCGGGTGTTGCCCAAATTAAACTGACGGCTAAAAACCTTATAGTCAATGCCGAGGAAAAGTCCGCCGATATTTACAGCGCCATAGACCTCTTATTGGAAAAGGTAGAGGCGCAGATTAAAAAACATAAAGAAAAGATTAGAAGAAAAGAACACGTAGAGGAAGGCACAGCCGCAGGTACAGCCGAGCCGGATGAGGACGTTTCCAATCTGGAACTAAAAGACGATTACGAAAGACAGCCTCTTAGCGTTAAAGAAGCTTTGCACAAATTAGAAAAAAGAAATAAAGATTTCATAATTTTTAAAGATAAAGAATCTTCTAAAATATCTTTTATTTTTAGGGGAGAAGACGGAGGATTTTCGTTAATTACTCCCGAATTGTAGTAAAATATGGAAAAACCCAATATTATATTAGTCAGCGGGATTTCCGGTTCCGGGAAGTCGTCGGCGTTAAAAATTTTTGAAGATAAAGGTTTTTTTTGCGTAGATAATATGCCTATGCTTCTTTTGCCTAAATTTTTTGAATTGGGCTTGTCGGCAAGGCTGAAGAATATACTTTTTGTCGTCGATATAAGGGAAAAAAATTTTTTAGGCGAATTAGAAAATTATATTAAATTTTTAAAAATCCGGTCCGGGTTTTTTAGATTTATTTTTTTCGACGCAAGAGACGACGTAGTCATAAGAAGATATTCCGAAACCCGCAGGAAGCATCCTTTATCGGGAAACGATATAGCTTCCGCGGTAAAAAAAGAGCGCCAGCTTCTTGAAAAAGCAAAAGCAGGCGCAGACGCGGTTATAGACACTTCAGATATTAAAATTCACGAACTGGAGCATATCTTATTTTCGCATTTAGAAGGGCTGATATTGCCCGCTTCGTTTTCCGTTAAAATAGTTTCATTCGGTTTTAAATACGGCCTGCCGCTAGAGGCGGACACCGTTTTTGATGCAAGGTTTCTTCCAAACCCCTTTTTCGTAGAGCCTTTAAAAAATTTAACCGGCATAGATTCCGAAGTAGCCGATTATATGTTTTCTTTCGAGGAGTCCAAAGAATTTATAAAACGCATAGCCGATTTTTTAGCTTTTACCCTGCCTCTTTACAGGAGGGAAAACAAATCTTATTTTACCGCCGGAATAGGCTGTACCGGAGGCGTCCACAGGTCTGTTTTCGTAGTCGAAGAATTAAAAAAAAGGCTCGGAAGCATTAACGACGAATACGGAATATCGTATTTGCACAGAGACATTCAAAAACAATAAATAAATTGACCTTGCGGCATATTTATTATATTATATAACTAAATATATTTTTCTAATTTTTTTTAAAAGGTGGATTATCATGAACAATAAAAAATCAAGTTTTATTTTTACGTCCGAATCTGTAACCGAAGGACATCCCGATAAAATTTGCGACAAAATATCCGATTCCATCCTCGACGCTTTTATTGCGCAGGATAAATATTCAAAAGTAGCCCTTGAAACTATGGTAACGACCGGGCTTGTAGCCATTGCCGGCGAGGTTTCGTCCAACGGTTCCGTAAATTATCAGGATATAATAAGAAACGTTATAAAAGAAATAGGATACGACGATTCGTCCATCGGTTTCGATTATAAAAGCTGCGGGATAATAGCGGCAGTCGGGAAACAGTCTTCCGATATCAGAATGGGAGTCGAAAGAGAAAAGGACGAAGACCAGGGCGCCGGAGACCAGGGGCTTATGTTCGGATATGCTACGTCGGAAACGGAAGATTTTATGCCGGCTCCGATTTATTATGCTCATAAATTAACTAAAAGACTCGCAGAGGTTAGAAAAAGCGGCGTTCTTGATTTTATAAGGCCGGACGGAAAGTCTCAGGTTTCCGTGAGATACGTAAACGGCGAACCGGATAAAATTACTTCCATAGTCCTTTCTACCCAGCATACGGAGTCGGTATCGCAGGAGAAGCTTAAGGATGCAGTAATTTCCGAAGTTATAGGCAAGACTATACCTGCAGAACTTATGGATAAAGATACTAAATTTTTTATAAACCCTACGGGGCGTTTTGTCATAGGCGGCCCTAACGGCGACACGGGGCTTACGGGAAGAAAAATAATAGTCGATACATACGGCGGAATGGGAAGGCACGGCGGGGGAGCTTTTTCGGGGAAGGACCCTTCAAAAGTAGATAGAAGCGGTTCATATATGGCAAGATTTATAGCTAAAAACGTAGTCGGCAGCGGCGTAGCAAAAAAGTGCGAAGTTCAGGTAGCGTACGCCATAGGCGTAGCCGAACCGGTTTCCGTTATGGCAAATACTTTCGGCACCGGAATTTATCCGGACGAAGCTATATCGCAGGCTATTTGTAAAGTTTTTAGTTTAAAGCCTTATAATATCGTTAAAACCCTAGACCTATTAAGGCCTATTTATGCTAAGACATCCAACTACGGGCACTTCGGCAGGTTCGACGACGATTTCGTGTGGGAAAAACTCAATAAAATCGAAGAAATCAAGAAAGAGGCCCAGAGTTTAAGCAAAACTAAAGAATTCGTATAAACGCTTGACTATATTAACTTATATAATAATAAATCTGGAGATTAAATGGCGGATATAAAAGACGTTAAACTTGCAAAGCAGGGCAAAGAAAGAATTTTATGGGCGGAACAGGATATGCCAGTTTTGGGATTAATAAAATCACAGTTTGCCGAAAAAAAACCTTTTAAAGGTTTGAATATGGGGCTCTGCCTTCATGTAACGGCAGAAACCGCAAACCTTGCAAGGACTCTTAGCGAAGGCGGGGCGAACGTATATCTGTGCGCCTCTAACCCCCTTTCGACACAGGACGACGTAGCCGCTTCCCTTACAAAGGATTTCGGTATCGACGTTTACGCCATAAAAGGTGAAGATTCCGACACCTACTATAAACACATAGAAAGCATACTCAGCCATGAGCCTAACGTTACCCTCGACGACGGCGCCGACCTTATATCGGTAATACATAAGAAGCATAAAAAATTAATTAAAAACATTAAGGCGTCTATGGAGGAAACGACCACCGGCGTAATAAGGCTTCGCTCTATGCAGGCGGCGGGAGAGCTTAAGATACCGGTTATAGCGGTAAACGACGCCGACGCCAAGCATCTTTTCGACAACAGGTACGGCACGGGGCAATCTACTATCGACGGAATAATAAGAGCTACGGATATGCTTCTAGCTGGCAAAAATTTCGTAGTTATGGGTTACGGCTGGTGCGGCAAGGGACTTGCGTCGAGAGCAAGAGGCATAGGTTCCAACGTCATAGTTACGGAAATAGACCCCGTCAAGGCTTTAGAAGCCGTAATGGACGGATTCAGGGTTATGAAAGGAACGGATGCGGCAAAAATAGGCGATATTTTTTGCACCGTTACCGGCGATATTAACGTTATCGACGTAGAACATTTTGAGAACATGAAAGACGGAGCGATAGTTTCCAACTCCGGACATTTCGACGTGGAAATAAACATAAAAAAGCTTAAGAAGATGGCAAAAAAAGTCAGAACCGTCAAAGATTTCGTCGAAGAATATACTTTGGAAGACGGCAAAAGAATATATCTCCTTGCCGAAGGCAGGCTCATAAACCTTGCAAGCGCGCACGGGCATCCCGCCAGCGTTATGGATATGAGTTTTTCCGTCCAGGCTCTTTCCGCGGAGTTTGCGGTTTTAGGGAAAACTATGTCGCCGGGGGTTTACAACGTCCCCAAAGAAATAGACGAACGAATCGCTTCATTGAAACTTAAGTCTATGGATATTCAAATAGATACGCTTACCGAAGAACAGATAAACTATTTAAAATCGTGGCAGGAAGGAACGTAGGAGCGGCGGTTAATCTTTATTAATGTCGTAAATATATTTAATCCCTTTAAGCGTACAGTGTTCGTCAAGGATTTTTTCTGCATTTACGTCTATATCGTCGAATACGAGGCTTGATTGTCCGCCGGTAAAAATTACGCTCAAATTTTCCGCGCCGCAGATATTGTAAAAATCGCAGATATTATCTATAAACCCTTTTATTAAAAACAAAACCCCGTTAAATATTCCGGACAGTATTGCCGATTCGGTATTTGTTCCTATGAGCGTTTTCGGTTTGGCTATTTTAACCAAAGGAAGTTTTTCGGTAGATTCGTAAAGACTGTCCGCAAGAGCAGACAAGCCGGGGTAGATAATTCCGCCTAAAAAGTCACCGTTTTTATTGACGATGTCTATCGTTAAAGCCGTTCCTAAATCGACCACTATTTTAAATTTACGGCTTGAAAAATGGGCGCAACTGACGTTTGCTATTCTGTCGGTACCTATTTTTCCGCTGTTTTCTATGCATATTCTAACATTAAGTTTTGCTTCCGGAGAGATAAAGAACGTTTCCAATTTTGCTTTGGCAAAGAATTCTTTGTATAACGGATTGGCGGAAGGCGCCACGGACGAAACGCAAACGGCCTGTAAATCTTTTAAGGAGATGTTTTTGGACAGGAATTTCTTTAAATCCTGCAGGGACGAAATTTTTGCGGTATCTATCCTGAAAGTTTTAATTATATCGTAGCCGTTCTCTTCAAACAACCCGAAAGAAGAAGACGAGTTGCCTATATCGCACGATAATATCATAAAATAAAGTAAATTAAAATTTAAAAATATATTTCGCCGGAGATAATCTTTTCCAGTTCGTTTTCGCCCGTTTTTAAAAGAAGCGCTCCTTTGGAATCTATGCCTACGACCTGCCCTTCAACCTTTCTATTCTCGACGTTTATCGAGATAACCTTACCCATCATTCCGAAGTATTTTTGATAATAGCCGAGAACGGAAGACAATCCCGTAGATAAAAACATTTCATAGTATTTATCGAATTTATTTAAAATAGAAGCTATCAGCCTGTTTCTGTCGATGAGGGAGCTTGAACCGTTTGTTTTTTCCGATTCTATTAACAGCGAGGTTGCGATATTTTTTATATTACCGTCCATATATTTTTCCGGCATATTTACGTTCATTCCTATGCCAACCACCATATATTCTATCGACATATTCTGCGTGCTCATTTCAGTCAATATTCCTGAAACTTTTTTAGAACCTATGAGAATGTCGTTGGGCCATTTAATCTGAGGCTTGAGGGATGCGACTTCGGATATTGCGTCCGCTACCGATACCGCGGCTAAAATCGTCATTCCCTGGGCTGTTTCCGGAGTAAATTTAGGCCTTAATATTATAGACATATAAATATTGCATCCGCATGGGGATGTCCAGAATTTTCCGTTTCTGCCCCTTCCTTTTTCCTGATAATCCGCAATAACCACGCTTCCGTTTTTTACGCCTTTAGCGGCGAGGTTTCTGGCGAGAGTGTTTGTAGAATCGACTTTTTCTTCATAGTACAAGTTTTTTCCCGCAAAAGACCCCTTCAGCATTTTTTTAATTTCGAATATATCTATATAATTTATTTGTTCCATTTTTCGGCCTCTTAATTTATTATTATATACTATATGCCATTTTTTTTCTT
>JAJYYS010000095.1 GCA_021800745.1 bacterium | reverse complement strand
TATATATAAGATACATATATAAGCGGGCATAGCTCAGTTGGTAGAGTACAAGCTTCCCAAGCTTGGTGTCGCGAGTTCGAACCTCGTTGCCCGCTCCATTATTAAAATTGCCGAAGCGCTAAAGCAAGCATATATTAAAGCTGGAAATTGGAAAAATAAATAGTCCATTCAAGAAACAAAAAGAAAAAAATCAAGAAAATCGAATCCCTTTAATTACTGTTGCCGCTTCTCCTGACGCCCGAAACGGTTATAATTTTTTGCGATTTTAAAGGAATTTCCAGATCCCTTTTTTGTTTTGGGAAGGTCTCCTTAAGTTTCTCTTTCATAAAGAAATATAATTTAATTTTATTTACTGCAATTATTTTTCGAAAAGTTTTAAATATTTTTCGAAAATAAAAACCCTGTTTCTTTTTCCGCCTGTTAAATCTTTCAAAATGCCGAGTTTAACAAAATCATCGATTAACCGTAAAGCGGTGGATGGATTTATGGACAATTGTTTCGCAACATCACCGCTGCGCACTATTGGATTGCCATATAAATAATTCAAAAATCCCTGCGCTAACTTAACCCTCTTTCCCAGGGTCAGAATAGCCACATTTTCGACTTCATGCCTTAGCTTAATAATTCCTTTAAATGTTATTATAGAATTCTCCGCGGTTTGCCTGAATCCTTCCAAAAAAAATTTAAGCCACTGCGTTAAATTATTATTTAATCTTACGTTCGTAAGATTATCGTAATACAATAGCTTATTCTTTTCAAAAAAAGCGGAAAGGTATAGTACGGGTTTCGAAAGAAGCTTTTTATGGACAAGATAAAGGGTTATAAGGAGCCTGCCGAGCCTGCCGTTTCCGTCTAAAAATGGATGAATGGTTTCGAACTGGTAGTGGGCTATACCGATTCTTATTAAATGCGGAAGCGGATTTGTTTCGTCATTTACAAATTTTTCAAAATCGCTCATAAGTTCCGGTAAATATTCATAATGAGGCGGAATAAAAACGGCATCGCTTAAAGAAGCCCCGCCTATCCAGTTTTGGCTTTTTCTAAATTCTCCAGGTTGTTTATGCTTCCCCCTTACTCCCTGTAATAAAATTGAATGGGCATTTTTTAAAAGCCTGTTGGAAAGCGGCAATTTACTTAAGGATTTAATCGAATCATTCATTGCTTCGATATAATTTTGAATCTCCTGCCAGTCGTTTCTTTTTTCAGGGTCGATATATTCAATTTTTTGTAACGCCTCTGAAATATTGGTTTGCGTGCCTTCTATTTGGTTGGAAGATGTCGCTTCTTTGTATATGTGCATTCTAATAAAAAAATCTATATTCGGCACTAATTCTGTGTAGGAATTTAGTTCTCCGAGTTTTGAGTCGGCAACGCTCAACAGGTTTATGAGCCCCATATTGCTTAACTGCCAATCTATGTTAATATTTCTTGGCACAAAACACTTGTATTGATATTCTTGTTTATAATCCCCTGCTTTAAAATCTTTTATATCCATAAATCCACCTCGTTAACTGAAATTATAATTATGCTTATTTGCAGTTATCCATGTTTCTGCAAATATAACATTTTTTTATTTGCGATTGCAATATAAATTTCGAATCCAGGTTAAAAAATCATAAGACAAACATGCGCTGCAATGATTTTTTATCGCTTAAATGCAAATATAATCTCATCCTTTGTGAAAAAATTTTTTCGATTACGGTAATCTGTTTTGATATGGCGTCTTCCGTTTTCTTTGTGCTAAAATATAAATAAATCGAATATAAGGAAAAATTAAATGATTCCTCCAAATCAAAAAAAAGCGGAAGGAGTCTAATGAAAATGCTTGAAATTTTCCGCACATTGTATTTTAATAAATTTAATTCGTTTATAATGTTCCCATAAATTAATACAATCCCCATAGGTTGATTAAAAAAATGTATTAACAAAGGGAATAGTTTAAGATTAATATACGCTATAGGAATAGGATATTATTTTTAATTTTTATTTAGAATTATATTATCCCCCTAATTGACTGGAATAAAATTCACTGCAACGATTTTGCAACGCTTTTGATAAAAAAACGACGAAATAGGGGGTATTATACGGAATTGCCGGAAAGCGGCAAAACCTTTTATTATCTATAAAAGCAGGCGGAAAGTCGGTTTAGTTAAATTGCCCTTGAAGGCTTCCCAAACTTGGTGTCACGGGTTCGAACCTCGTTGCCCGCTCCATTCAAAACAGCAGTATTTAAGCCTTTCAAAAGAAATCTCTTGTAAAATAGCATTAAAATAAATAAATCTGATTCCTTTAATTTATTCGTTGCATAAAATGAGTTTGGCATTGCCTTCTCCGGCGCGATAAATCTCCTTGCCGCTTTTTAAAACAAACTGTTGACTTTAAATTCGATTTTTATATAATATAAATTAAAAAATTATTTTTTTAAACGTAGTTTAATAAGGAGTAAAGTTATGAAAACTATAAAAGCCATGAAAATAAGGTATTTAGCATTAATTTCATTATCCTTTTTTGCGTTTATTATGATAATGCCCGTTCTGGGATATGCAAAAACCCTAAGCGCAAAAGCGGAAACAGCCTTGGGGGATAATTATTACAACGGTACCGGGGGAACCAAGCGGGATTACGCTAAAGCGGTTTACTGGTATAAAAAAGCCGCAGCCCGAGGATATGCCCTCGCCGAAGCCGATTTAGGCTATGCTTACGAACACGGTTTCGGGATAACGCAGAACTATTCTATGGCGGCATACTGGCTTAAGAAAGGGGCAAGACAGGGGAATCCTCAGGCTGAAAATAATCTTGGCAATCTTTATTATAGAGGACACGGGGTGCCTCAGGACTATTCCGTCGCCGCCGACCTGTTCCAAAAAGCCGCCGCGCAAGATGATGCCACTTCTGAAGACTGGATGGGCTATATTTATAAATACGGCAAAGGCGTGCCGCAGGATTATGCTAAAGCGGTTTACTGGTTTAAGAAAGCCGCCGCCCACGGAATAGCCTCTTCGCAATATGATTTAGGGAATGCTTATGAATACGGCGAAGGCGTGCCGCAGGATTATTCGACCGCGGACTATTGGTACGGAAAAGCCGCCAATCAGGGGTATGCAATGGCGGAAAATAGTTTGGGGTTTGCCTATGATAATGGACGGGGTTTACAAAAAAACTCGGAGACGGCCGTTTACTGGTATAAAAAATCCGCCGCACAGGGAAACAAGGCGGCGGAATATAATTTAGGCCATGCTTATGAATACGGCGAAGGCGTACCGCAGGATTATTCCCTCGCGGCATATTGGTTCAAAAAATCCGCCGACCAGGGAGACGATTTTGCGGAAAATAATCTCGGTTTAGCTTACTATTACGGACATGGAGTGCCTAAAGATTATTCCCTCGCGGTTTACTGGCTTAAAAAAGCCGCCGCTCAAGGAAGCGCCACCTCTAAACGAAATTTAAGCATCATAGAAAAACAGCATTAGAAAATATCATAAATTATCCGCATTTCCGGAATAAAAAACGTCGGGGAATGCGGATAACAAAGCGGAAGGATTTATGAAAAGAATTTTTTTAATTATTCTCGCATGCCCGTTAATTTTAGTTTTCGCTAAAACATCCTTTGCCGGAACGCTTTCCGTTTCGGCAAAAGGAACCGTAAGATTTTTTCCTAAAAACGCCGAATTGAACGTCAGAATAAGCTCCCGCGGCAAGACGCAAAAAGAGGCATTAAGCAGGCTGCGCGCAAAGATTAATATTATAGCCAAAACAATAAACCTGACTAAAACGACATATATAAATATAACCCCCCTTACCGTATATGATTTTAATCTTCATAAAACCGTGAATAACGGATATGAGGGATGGGAAACCGCGGATATAAAATTTAAAACCGGTAAATTAAATAAATACGTAACATTTTTATTGAACGTTAAAAACGTGCAGATACAAAACATAAAATACTATGACCTTTCGGCGTTAAAATATAAAAATAATGCAATTAAAAAAGCGTTTAAAAAAGCGATGGCCAAAGCATCCATGGTTCTCGGCCTCATGGGTAAAAAAGAACGCGGAATCGAATCGGTAAAAATTGTCGGACAGGGCGCTCCATCCTACAGGCCGCTACCTTTCCTTGCTATGGGCGCGGCCAAAGAAGAATCCAATAAGTATGTATTTCCCGGAAAAATCAAAGTAACGGAAAATGTTTATATTAAAATAACATATTAAAATTACGCATGGAGTTATTTATGAAATATTTCGGCATTATGATGCCTGCAGTTTTATTTTTTATTATAACGATAACAGGTTTTAATTGCGGGGTCCGCGCTTATGCAGGCTCGATTTATGGTTTGAAACGGCAGGCTATGCAGGGCAACGCAAAAGCGGAAAGCAACTTGGGATATGCATATGAAAATGGAAAAGGCGTTGAGATGAATTATATAAAAGCCTTTTACTGGTATAAGAAAGCCGCGTTTCAAGGAGAAGGATATGCCGAACGCAAAATCGGAGATTTTTACTTCTTTGGGGTCGGCATTTCTAAAAACATTAATAAGGCCATTTATTGGTATAGAAAATCAGCCCATACCGGCAATGTGGTAGCCGAAGAAGGTTTGGGGTATTGTTACGAACACGGCATCGTGCTTTCACAAAACTTCGAAAGAGCTGTTTACTGGTATAAAAAAGCGGCGGCACAAGGGAATATGTCGGCTGAAAATAATCTTGGGTTCGATTATGCTATAGGCAGGGGCGTACCGCAGGACTATTCTACTGCTGCCTACTGGTATCAAAAAGCCGCCGACCAAGGTTTTGCGCCGGCGGAAAGCAATCTTGGAAATGCCTACTATTACGGCCGCGGCGTAGCGGTTAATTACTCCTCTGCTTTTTACTGGAATAATAAAGCCGCAATGCAGGGTAACGCAATTGCAGAGGATGATATTGGATATTATTATGAATACGGCATAGGCGTTCAAAAAGATTATTCCGAGGCGGTTTACTGGTACAAGAAAGCCGCCGCCCAAGGCAACGTAGAAGCCGCAAATAATCTTAGAATTATGGAATCCAGATAATATGAGGTTATTTAAAATATCTGCCCCCGCAATTTTATTTCTGCTTTTTATGGTTTGTTTTCAGTTTGCGGCTAACGGGGAATCTCTTTCCTCATTAAAACGCCATGCCTCGGACGGCAATACCAAGGCTATGGAAACCCTCGGATTTAATTATCAGTTTGGTTTTTTCGGCGTTCAGAAAAATTACGCAAAGGCTTTTTATTGGTTAAGGAGAGCCGCGCTTAACGGAGATAAGTATGCCGAAACCGAAATTGGAAATTATTATCTGAAAGGTATCGGCACCGGCAAAAACTACGCAAAAGCTTTTTACTGGTTCAGGAGAGCTGCTATTCAGGGATATGGCAATGCCGAATATAAACTTGGTTATCTTTATGAATTTGGGCTTGTCGGCGTTAGCGCAAATTATTTTAAAGCCGTATATTGGTTAAAAAAGGCCGCCTTACAAGGTTCGACTCATGCAGAAGTTGATATCGGAAGAATTTATTTTTTTGGTCCGGCCTTTTATAGAAATTATTCCAAAGCTATTGATTTGTGGAGGAAAGCTGCGAAACAAGGCAGTTCAAAGGCGCAATTAGAACTGGGAAACGCATATTATTACGGCAAGGGTGTCGCGCAGAACTATGTTTATGCAATATACTGGATGAAAAAAGCGGCCAGACAGGGCAACATGGCCGCGGAAGGAGATCTTGGGGCCGCTTATGAATACGGCATAGGGGTTCCAAAAAATCTCGCAATGTCTTTTCGCTGGTATAAAAAAGCGGCAAAGGACGGCGATATTTCGGTCGCCGATAATCTTGGATACGCCTATGAACACGGTTTAGGTACATCGATAAACGACTTAAAGGCTTTTTACTGGTATCAAAAAGCCGCTATGCGGGGTAACGTTGCATCCGAAAACAACCTTGGCTATTTATATGAACACGGTTTGGGGACTCCCGTAAATTATTCAGAATCTGCTTACTGGTATAAAAAAGCTGCCGCAACGGGAGACGGAGACGGCGAATCTAATCTTGGGATGGCTTATGAATTGGGTCATGGCGTTGCCCAAAATTATTCGGAAGCGATTTATTGGTTTAGAAAATCGGCGGAACAGGGTGATTCTAACGGGGAAGCCGACCTTGCTACCGTATATTATTTTGGTTGGGGCGTG
>JAJYYS010000094.1 GCA_021800745.1 bacterium | reverse complement strand
AAAAAAGGGTTAAAACATCTCTTTTAAAATTAAACGCCTTAATAAGCCTTACAAATAAAAGGTTTCAAGAGTTCAATAAAAATCTTGAAAAATTTCCTTTTTTAAAAAAAACAGGCCTTCCTTTTGAAAACAAGGCTTATTACGATTGGAAAAATTTGATAACTCCTATTCTTGTTACCATTATTGTCCACCATAAAATTATGGCAAAAAGGGCATTTATGGAACCCTTATTCATTAGCATGTATAAAGCCGGTCCGAATTATGCTCCTTTAATAGAATCCGCTTTCGAACACAGAATCAAAGACGCGTTATATTTTCATTTAATTTTAAATCTGATTTTTATTGCAGGCTTCTTCTTATTTTTTATAATTTTAGTATTGTTTATATTTAATATTTCAAGTAAGGAGTTAAAGATAAAGCAGAGCGAGAAAAAGTACAGGACGCTTGTAGAATTTCTGCCTATCGGGGTATATCAGGCAACAACAGATGAAAAAGGACGTTTTATTAATGCGAACGATTATATGGTAAAAATCTTTGAAGCAAGCGGCAAAGAAGAATTAATGAATACCAAAATTGCGGATTTATATGCCCCCGGAGAAATAATGCGGGTTGACATTATAAAAAATATAATCAAAAAGGGGACGTATGAATTTGAAGGGAAAAGAAAGACTTTAAAAGGCAGGATTATCGACGTGTACATTGCCTGCCGCTTTAAAAAAGATGATTACGGAAAAGATATAATAGATTGCGTGCTTTTGGACATAACTAAAGAGAAAGAATTAGAAAAGAGGTTAAGGGAGAACGAGGAACTTTTTAGCGCCATATTTAACGGCATGACTGAAGGGGTTTATATTAACGACACGAGGATACTTTATGCCAATCCCGCAGCCGTCGAATTTTTCGGCTATCCCGAAAAAGAACTTTATAATATGAATATATGGGATTTATTTGGGGAAAAAGATAGACCCGTTATCAAAGCCAATATAGAAAGAAGGCTCAATGGAGAACAATTTTATTTTGAATACACTTTTCATACTTTTACCAAAAAGGGCAAAGAAAAATATATATTGTTTCATGTCCAGACCATTGTTTATCAAGGTAGGTTCGTCGCTCTCGCTATATTTTTCGATATAACCGATAAGGTGTTGCTGGAAAGGGAATTAGAAAAAGAGAAATTACGCTTTCAAGAGTTATCCGAAACAGACCCTCTTACGGGGATTTTTAACAGGAGAAAATTAGATAATATTTTGGACGGGTATGTTAAACTGGCGCTTAGATATAATATGCCGCTGTCTTTAATTATGTTCGATATAGACCACTTTAAAGAAATAAACGATAATTACGGGCATCAAATAGGAGATAATATTTTAATAGAGCTTGCTGATCTTATAAAAACCAATTTAAGGGAAACCGATTTTTTTGCCAGATTTGGCGGAGAAGAGTTTATGATATTAATGCCGGAAACCAATTTAGTTTACGCAAAAGCAAAGGCTGAAAGCCTAAGAAAATTAATCGAGGAAAATGTCTTTAAATATATTTACAGGCTCACTTGTAGTTTCGGGGTAGTAGAATATGGCGAAAAAGATAATTTTGGTAATACGCAAGACATTATTAACAGTTTTATTAAGCGGGTTGATAATGCTTTATACAAGGCAAAAGAAAACGGAAGAAACAGGGTGGAAGAAGGCCTTTAAATTATAAAATTATAACGTCGTAAAGCAGTTTTAATGGAGAAGTTTAACATGGATAATTTATTCAAAGGAGTTATTAATTTTAATAATAACGAATATAAAAAATACAGCGAACTTTTCAAGGAAATAGCGGAAGAACAAAATCCGCATACGCTTTTTATCGGGTGTTCCGATTCGAGGGTCGTTCCAAGCCTCATAACGAAAACGCTTCCCGGCGAGCTTTTCGTCGTGAGGAATATTGCCAATTTAGTTCCGCCCTATAGAAATGTCAACGAGTTTTTGTCAACCACTTCGGCTATAGAATATGCGGTAAATATTTTAAACGTGAAAAACATCGTCGTATGCGGACATTCAAATTGCGGCGGCTGCAGGGCTTTATATATGTCGGACGACGATTTAAAAAATATTCCTCATACAAAAAAATGGTTAGAATTAGCGGAAAACGCAAAAAAAATCGTGTCGGATTTGAATTTAGCAGGGGATGCGGATGGAAAATTTACCGAAAAACGGAGAGAATTCTTAACCGAGAGGGAAAATATCAAAGAACAGATTAAGCATCTGTATTCTTATCCGTATATTAAGGCCAAGTTAGAAAGCGGCAGCATTAATATATACGGTTGGCATTATATTATCGAAACGGGAGAAGTGTATAATTATTCTTCCAAAAAAAATATTTACGAAAAAATCGATGATGCAACGGCTTAGGCTTAATCGGCATTAATCGGCGCATTCAATATCTTCGTCTGGAAGCCCCGTTTCCGTAGATAAACACGGCGCTTTAAACAGATAGCCGTGCCACATTCCGTGCAGAGTTCTTGAAGTAACGACCGTCCAGAAGAAAGCAAGCATAATAACGAAAACGGCGCCGAATATTTTAAAGAGTTCAATTCCGGTTATTTTGAAAATAGTAATAGTCGCCGAAGTATAAACTCCGAGTGGAAAAGTAAATCCCCACCAACCCATATTAAAAGGAAGTTCTTCCTGCATATATTTTAATGTCATAAGAATGGCGATTATCAGCCACCAGAAGCCGAATCCCCATAATATAAGTCCGCCCATAGGTCCAAAACCGTATGCAGCTTTGGCGTAAATTTCGAGTTTCGTTCCTGAAAATACCGCGGGCGCATCGTTTCCAAGAAGAAGCAGACCGAGGCTGCCGGTGCCTATTGGTCCCAGCGTCAGCCATGTAGATACCGCCATATCTCTATGGGGGAGTTTATGCCATGCAAGCCGCAAAAATAATATTACGAGAATGCCGAATGCAAGCGGAACCGAGAACGCCCACAAGGCATAGCCGAGGATTATAACGTATCTGCCGACGGCGGGGGCGACGTGCGCCGCCAAAAAACCGGCCGACGCGGCGGCGACTTCCGCAGGAACTATGGGCAGAAGCCATATAGCCGTCATATCTTCTATACTGTGTTTATGGCTGGTAAACATATAAAAAGGAACCATCAACCCCACTACTATGGACATCGCCACGTCTAAATACCATATATTTAAAGCTATAGGCGTTGTACCCGGGCTTCCGAATGCAATAAATCCGTTCACAATCGTTATCAGCCCCATAGGTATTGCTCCCAGAAACATAGATTGCACTGGATGACCGAGAAGTTTTTTAGCCGAGTCGAAATAAAACGCGAACCGCCCTATAAAAAGAACGCTAAAAATTATAAACAACCCAATGTTGATTATCCATAAGCCTTCCGCTATCAGATGCAGTCCCGCAACATGATACGGAAAAGCGCCGAGCATAAGGGATAGAATGCCGGTACCCATATTCATCGTAAACCAATTTGGAGTAAACTGTTTTACGAGGTCGGTAGGATGGGACATCTGCTTGAGCGGGCGCATATTGCACGCCATATTATTTAGTTTTTCTTTCATTTTATTATACAAACCTCGACGTAGTATTATTATAATATATTATTTTAACGGGCTTTTAAATAAACCGACATGCAAGATATACCTGATATGCGGCGGCATATGAGATATATTAAGACGGATAAAAAAATTTAAAAGATTTAATTATATTAGTCTATTTTTGACATAAAGTCAATTTAATTGTCAATTTAATTGTTAATCCTAATCCGGATTTAGAAATGAAAAGTTTTAGTCAATTATATTGCCAACTTTGTTGTCAATATGCCAACCAGATGATTTAATTTAATATTTTTATCATATTAATAAGCGGCAATATATATATTATATAGTATCATATAGTATAGCTTGCAGATATATATAAAATAACAAAGTAAAGACGATACCGCCGTTAACATTATTAACGGCATAATAATTGCATTATTCAATATAAATATTTATTTAGAAGGAGGAGTAATCATGGCATTTAAGAAAGTTTCTTACGATATTGCGGTAAAACTCGCCGCCGTATATTTGTTCACGGTAATTATATTTGCCGCGCCATTTTTTGTCTTTCCGCGTTATTTCTCCAAAGAAGCGGCATTCGCCTTAATCATAGCCGGTATAATAATCTCCGCCGTTTTTATATATTATTTTCTAATTAAACCCTTTGAAAAACTTCAAATTATCGTAGAAAATCTCGAGAAAGGGAATTTTTTAAAAGAACGCGGAAAAATAGACTCTTTTGAAATTATAAATAAATTATATAAAATATCCGGCGAAATAAATATATTCGTCGGTTCGTTAAATTCATGCGCCAAACTTATGGGAAGCAGAAATTTAAACTTCGAAGACATAAACAAAGCCGGCTGCTTGGATGACGGCGATAAAGGCACGTTAACCGCCGGCCGTTATTTGGAATCTAATTCGGCATTAACCGAAGCGATAGTGACGGTGGCGCATGATATAACGGCAACCAAGAACGAACTCATAAGAGTATCGGTCGAGTTCGGGACGCTGCTTAGCCAGATAAGCGAACTTAATAATGCAGGCTCCGAGCAGTCCGAAGAATTGTCGCGGACGGTTTTAACCATAGAAGAAAACACGAGAACAATCAGCAGTATAGCCGAGTTAAGCGCAAAATCAAGAGAGAAAGTGGACGGCATAGTAGGGCTTATGGACACCAATGCCGGACATGTTTCGGATTTATATGATTCTATTCAAAGAATCAACGAAAGCACAAAAAAAATTACCAATATTATTACGGTCATAAGAGAAATAGCCGACCAGACCAATCTTCTTTCGCTTAATGCGGCGATAGAGGCGGCGCGGGCGGGAGAGCAGGGAAGGGGTTTTGCCGTGGTCGCCGACGAGGTAAGAAAATTAGCCGAAAAAGTAACCAAAGCGACCCGCGACGTCGAGACTTTAATTAAGGAAACCGAGAATACCGTTTCATACGGCGTCGAAACCGTCAACAGGCTTGTTGACTCCAATAATTTTGTAAACCGGGAAGCCGGTTCGATAAAAGACTACACGGACAATCTTGCTTCGGCGATAGAAGAACAGAACGCTTCTATGCAGGAATTAGGCATGTCCGCGAAGAAAATATCTACGGAATCCAAGCATATATCTGATTCGACGTCGAGCATAACCGATTCGGTAATACAGATGGTGGACGATATGGATAAAGCATCGGGAATAGTTAATCTTTATAAATTATAAAATATTAAAACCGGAGGATAGGTATAAGTTATGACAGGCAAGCCTAAAATAAGTATGTATTGGGCGGCTTCATGCGGCGGATGCGAGATTGCGCTCGTCAATATAAACGAAAAAATAATAGACGTGGATGCCAACTTCGATTTTATGTTCTGCCCCTGTCTTTTGGATACGAAGAAGCAGGAAATAAAAGAACTGCCGGACGAAAGCATATTTATAACGTTTTTTAACGGAGGAATAAGAACGGAAGAAAACGAAGAGATGGCCCATCTGTTAAGAAAAAAATCTAAGATATTAATTGCATTCGGCTCCTGCGCCTATGAAGGATGTATCCCCGGTCTTGCAAACCTGTCTTCCAGAGAGGAACTTTTTAAAACGGTTTATATAGATAATCCTTCCATAGACAATCCTCTTGGCGTTCTGCCCGTTCCGAAGTCTGAAGTTCCCGAAGGGATGCTTGAAATTCCCCGTTTTTACGATACGCTCAGGACGCTTTCGCAGGTCGTCGAAGTAGATTACTTTATACCCGGGTGTCCGCCGGAACCTAAACAGATATGGAACGTTATCGAACTTGTTATTTCCGGAGCGTCTCTTCCGCCGCGAAAATCCGTAATAGGCGCGGGGACGTCATCGGTATGCGAAGAATGCGATAGAAAAAAATCGGAAAAAAAGGTAGAAAAATTTTACAGGAATTACGAAATAATTCCCGAAAAAGAAAAATGCCTTCTAGAGCAGGGGCTTGTATGTATGGGCATCGCGACTAGGGACGGCTGCGGCGCTCTCTGTCCTCAGGTTAATATGCCCTGCACCGGATGTTACGGTCCTCCTGAAGGAGTATTGGATCAGGGCGCTAAAATGGTTTCCGCCATCGGCTCTATAATGGATATTGACGGAATAAAAGGGCTTAGCGACGAAAAAATAATAGAAAAAATTAATT
>JAJYYS010000093.1 GCA_021800745.1 bacterium | reverse complement strand
ACATTAAAATCCTGTCTGTTTTTACTCCCGGACATTCGCCCGGAAGCGTATCGTTTTTAGTGAACGATAAACATCTTTTCAGCGGCGATACGCTTTTTAGAAATACTATAGGAAGAACCGATATTTTCGGCGGTTCGTCCGAACAGATCATAAGCTCTATTAAAAACAAACTTATGACTCTGGAAGACGGCGTAAAAGTTTATCCGGGTCACGGCGAACCCACGACAATAGGATACGAAAGAAAATTTAATCCTTATTTAATATGAGACGTAAAAGCGTCATTGCGAGCGCAAGCGAAGCAATCTGGTATGAAAGAAAATTTAATCCTTATTTAATTTAATATGAGTTTACAAGATAAAAACATTCTTTTATGTATCACCGGCTCTATTGCAAGCTACAAAAGCGTCGATTTATACAGAAGGCTTAAAAAAGAAGGCGCAAACGTTAAAATCATAGTAAGCGCCTCTGCCGGAAAATTTATCTCTCCTTATATTTTTGAATCATTCGGGGAAGAGGTTTTTAGCGACGATGCTTTTAAAAATCCGCTTTCGCACATAGCTCTTTCGAAATTTGCAGATGTTATATTAATAGCCCCGGCTACCTATAACACTATTAACAAACTTGCCGCAGGCATTGCCGATACCTTGATAACGCTGACGGTTGCGGCTTCGCCGGATAAGATTAAGGTTTTAGTCCCCGCGATGAATCCAAATATGTTTGCAAATAAAATATTAAAAGACAATCTTAATAAATTGGCGAAACATAATTTTTACGTCGTTTCGCCGGAAACCGGAAATGCCGCCTGCGGAGATTTCGGAGAAGGCAGGTTTCCCGAAATAGAAGATATTATTTGCGATATCGAGCCAGTTTTTAAAGAAAAAACGCTCAAAGGCAAGAGGGTTTTAGTCACGGCGGGGGCTACGAGGGAATATCTCGACCCCGTGAGGTTTATGTCCAACGGTTCAAGCGGGAAAATGGGGATTAGCCTTGCGAATGAAGCGGTAAAAGCGGGGGCGGAGGTTACGCTGATTGCGCTTAATATCGACATGCCCCACAAATATATCAACAGGCGGATAAAAATTATAAACCGCTCAGGTTTTAGCGATTTTAAAGAGGCTTTGCTTACCGAATTCAAGAAGTGCGACACGCTTTTTATGGCGGCGGCGGTTTCCGATTACGGTTTTAAAGAAAAAAGCCCAGTAAAGATTAAGAAAAGTGGTAATGTCGGCGCCGGCGCCGTCCTTAACGTCGAACTTATTCAAAACGAAGATTTATTAAAAGCCGTTTCGGAAGTCAAAAAAAATGGGCAGACAGTTTTCGGTTTTGCCGCAGAAACCGATTCCATAATAGAAAACGGACGGAAAAAACTTTCCGAAAAGTCTTTGGACTATATTTTCATAAACGACGTATCCAAAGATATTATCGGCGGCGACGAAAACGAAGGGTTTTTGATAAACAAGGCAGGCGAAATAAAAAGGTTCGAAAGGGAGCCGAAGACAAGTCTTGCCGAAAAATTGATTGAGGAGATAGCGAGATAATTGGTTATATTACTACTTTTTCTTCCACGGGCGTCGTAGTTTTGTCGGGCATAAGATAGCTCTTTATATCCACGACGTTTTCGGGGCTGTTGCCCTTCACGGAAAGAATTACGTAAGAATAGAAAGGCCATGAAGCGTTTATATCGAAGTTCGAGGGGATTGCCGGATGGTTTGGGTGGGTATGGTAAAATCCTAATATATCAAGATTTTCTTTCATACAAAATTTATCCATTTCCAAAATATCTTTGGGTTCGATTTCAAAGCTGTCCCATGTAATTTTTCCGTAGCGGTTTTCGGCGGGATACGCTTTTACGATAATCTTATTTTCTCCTTCTATTTTTCCAAGAAGTCCGCCGCATGCTTCATACGGAAATATTTCCGCCGCATGTTTTTTGATTATTTCTAGCTCGTTTTTTGGAATTATAATTGCCATAATGTTTTTTACCGTAACTCGGCAAAGACTCTCGTAGAGAGATATCTTGACCCGGTGTCGGGAAGCGCCGTAGCGAAATTTCCTTTATATTTTTCCGCAAGCTTACTGATGCCGTAAACGTTTGCCCCGGAGGAAAATCCGCATAAAATACCTTCTTCTCTCACGAGCCTTTTAAGCATCGCGTAACTGCCTTCGGTATCGACTTTTACAAAATCGTCTATTATTTTATCGGCGTCGAATCCTTGAAAATTTAGGGAATAGTTATATTTCCAACCTTCTATTCCGTGCATTTCATTATCCGGTACTACTGCTATAATTTTTATTTTATCGTTATATTCTTTAAGTTTTTTGCCTACCCCAAGTATCGTCCCGCCGGTGCCGATGCCCGTAGCGAAATAATCGATGTTTCCGCCGGTCTGCTCAAGAAGTTCTAACGCCGTCGTTTCATAGTGGGCTATCGGATTATAAGGATTATTATACTGGTCCGGCATATAATACATATTTTTGCCGCCCCTTTCATATTCTTCCGCCGCCCGTTTTATCGCTCCGTCGTGGCTTTCTTCCGCAGGGGTAAGAATCAATTCTGCGCCGTATAAGCGCATTATTTTCTTTCTTTCTTCGCTCATATTGGAAGGGGCGTAAATTTTGACTTTAATGCCGAGAAGCGCGCCTATCATCGCATAAGAAATACCGGTATTACCGGAAGAGGAATCTATTATAGTAGTTCCATCTTTTATCAAACCTTTTTCCACGGCATTTTTGAGCATATACAGCGCAGGTCTGTCTTTTACGGAGCCGCCCGGATTAAGCCCTTCGAGTTTTGCGTATAGCTTTGAACCGGAAAGGACCGGATTAATTATTTTGTTCAACAGAACCGCTCCTGTGCCGCCGATATTCGATAATAAGTCATTTTTTTCCATCTTTTTCCACGATAATTTCGTAATCGGTATCGTTAATTTTATTTATGGATAAAACTTTATGCCCTTGTTCTTCCATAGAGCGTGGGACATTTCTTATGGCGGGTTCGTAGTCCACTATTACTCTTAAAATTTCGCCTTTTTTCATCTTTTCTAAGGCAAGCTTCGATTTTACGAAGGTAAAAGGGCAGATTTCGCCTTTGATATTTAATTCGCTGTTTTCTTTATATTCAGACATTTAATTTGCACTCCAATTTCAATTTTTAAATTCGCACAGGTCGCCGTATTCGATTAATTCAAAAACCGTCGGATTTTCGCCGCATAATGGACAGGTTTTATCCTGCCTGAGTTTCATTTCGGTAAATTTCATATCGAGGGCATCGTATATCAGAAGTCTTCCGTTTAAAGTTTGTCCAACGCCCAGAATTATTTTTATGGCTTCGTTTGCCTGAATTGCGCCTATTACTCCGGGGAGAACGCCTAAAACTCCGGCTTCCTGACAGCTCGGAACGAGTCCCGCAGGCGGAGGAGTCGGAAAAAGACATCTATAGCAAGGACCTTCTTCCGGCAGAAATACCGTCGCCTGCCCGTCGAAGCGGAAAATAGAACCGTAAACTAAAGGCTTTTTCATAAAATGGCAGGCATCGTTTATTAAATATCTCGTCGGAAAATTATCGGTTGCATCTACGACCACGTCGTAATCTTTTATTATATCTTTAATATTGGCGGCATTAATGCCTTCTTTATACGTTACGACTTTTACGTCCGGATTGATGCGCCCTATGGAATCTCTCGCGGAATCGACCTTGTATCTTCCGACGTCCGCCGTTCCATGCCATATCTGCCTTTGAAGGTTGGATAAATCAACGGTATCGTAATCTACTATTCCGAGAGTTCCTATTCCCGCCGCTCCGAGATAATATCCGCAGGGAGCGCCGAGCCCTCCGGCTCCGATAAGAAGGACTTTCGACGAAAGCAGTTTTTCCTGTCCTTCGCCGCCGACTTCCGGCAGTATTATATGCCTTGCGTATCTTTTTATTTGCTCTTCGCTGAAATTCAAATTTGTATCCTCCGTATAAAATCTCTATTCAACTACGTCGAGAACGATAGGTTCTACCGTTACGCCTTTTGATTCCAAAAACTTTACCGCCTTTTCGATATCTTTGGATTCTCCTTCAAGTTCTATCGCGATTATTCCGATGTCGTTGGATATGCTGGCGCTTCTTATATTAGTAATAACGTTATAGTTTTTACCGACAAGATAAATTAACGGTTCTTTAATTACTTCCTGCGGATAGTTAAGATAAAACTTTTTTTTTTCGGGCGCGCCGCCTGCGATTGCCGGAATTATGGAAATAGTATCGCCGTCTTTGACTTTTGAATTTATGTTGTCGATAAACCGGATGTCTTCATCGTTAAGATATACGTTTACGAATCTTCTGACCTGGTCGTTCTGTTCGCATATTCTTTCTTTAATTCCTGAAAAATTTTTTTCCAAATCGTTTATGATTTCTATTATGTTGGAACCGTTTGATTCTACTTCGGTTTTGCCCCCCGTTAAAGTTCTTAACGGCGTAGGTATTCTAACTTTTATAGGCATTTGAAATCCTCCTTATTATTTTTTTATTATGTTATTTAATTTTATTTCTTTCTTTTAATTTTTGATAGAACCCCCTCGAATTCATCGAGATTTGCTTCGATAACCGGCGCTTCTTTCAGCTTCCCGTTTAAGGCTTCGAGGGTTTTAAGCCCGTTTCCGGTGATAGCCAGCACGGTAGTTTCGTTTTTATTGATATACCCTTTTTCGATAAGTTTTTTTGCGACCGCAACCGTAACTCCGCCGGCGGTTTCGGTAAATATGCCTTCTGTAGCCGCCAGCAATTTCATGCCTTCTACTATTTCTTCATCGGTTGCGTCTTCGCCGTATCCTCCGGTTTTACTCATAAGGTCGGATGCATAGTAGCCGTCGGCAGGGTTTCCTATTGCAAGGGATTTTGCTATAGTATCCGGCGTCCTGACCGGTTTTATAAACTCTCTTTTTTCTTTGACCGTAGCGGTTATAGGGTTGCATCCGGTAGCTTGGGCTCCGAAAATTTTAGTATGCGGTTTTTCCTTAAGCAGGCCGCAGTAATCGAATTCGTCTATAGCCTTTCCTACTTTGGTAATTAAAGACCCTCCAGCCATAGGAACTACGACGTTGTCCGGAGCTTTGAATCCTAGCTGTTCCAGCATCTCGAAAGTAAGGGATTTTGACCCTTCCGCATAATATGGTCTTAAATTGATATTTACGAATGCCCAGCTGTGTTTTCCGGCGATTTCCGTGCAGAGTCTGTTAACCTTGTCGTAACTGCCGTTAATTTTTACAAGATTAGTATCATATATGAGAGTTCCTAATACCTTTCCTATTTCAAGGTTGGACGGTATAAATACGAAACTTTCGTAGCCGGAAGAAGCCGCCAGAGCCGCAACGGAATTGGCAAGATTTCCGGTAGAGGCGCATGCCACGGTTTTAAAACCGAATTCCCTTGCCTTTGCTATGGCTACCGAAACGACCCTGTCTTTAAAAGACAAAGTAGGAAAGTTCACGGCGTCGTTTTTAACGTATATTTCTTTAACGCCGAGAGCTTTTGCGAGGTTATCGGCTTTTACGAGCGGGGTATATCCCACGTTTTTACCTATTTTTATTTCTCCTTTTATAGGAAGAAGTTCCTGATACCTCCACATATTTGCATCGCGCGATTTTATTTTATCCCTCGTTATTTCCTTTTTTATTTTATCGTAATCGTAATCCACTTCCAGCGGACCGAAACAATAATCGCAAACATAAAGCGGACTATCCGGATATTCCTTGCCGCATTCCCTGCACTTCAAACCTTTTACGAACATTTTTTCTCCTTATCTTAATCTTATTTTATTTTTGTTTATTTTTATTTAAGCCGTAATAACAAAAAACCTCTTCTTCCTGTGAATACGGAAGAAGAGGTTTTTAAAAACTCTTTTCTTCTTATCTTCCAGGAATAGACCTGCGGGAATTAGCACCGATTTTAATTTATTATCGGTTGCTGCGGTTTCAAAGGGCCCGTCCCTCTACCGCTCTTGATAAGAACCTTTATAGACTTGATTTTAATTTTAAAAAAACAGATAAATAATACCGATTATTATTATATAGTATAAATTTAAATAATGTCAAATAAAAAAATAAATTTTTATCGGCAATTTAAGGTTTGACCCAAATCCCGATTTTGATGTTTATATTGAGTAAAAATTAAATTACAATTATAATAGATGTGGCTATGAAATCAAAATTAAAGTTGCCGTTTTTACTATTTTCCGTTCTTATGCTTGCCGCCGCGCTTT
>JAJYYS010000092.1 GCA_021800745.1 bacterium | reverse complement strand
ATACCTGCCCTGTCGATGCAGAAAACGACCGGAAGGTTCTGGAGGCATATATCGTGAATTATCTGGTCTAAAGAACGCTGAAGAAAAGTTGAATATATAAAGACGAAAGGTTTTAATCCGTTAGCTGAGGCTCCGGCCGCAAAAGTCGCCGCATGTTCTTCGGCTATTCCGACGTCGAAGAATCTATCCGGAAATACCTTCGAAAATTTGGAAAGGCCGGTTCCGTCGGGCATCGCTGCCGTAACGGCAATTATTTTAGCGTTATTTTCCGCTATATTTACAAGAAAGTCCGAAGCGATTTTGCCGTAGGAAACGTTTCCCGATTTTTTAAGCGTCAATCCGGTATTTTTGTCGAAAGCTGAAATTCCGTGAAAAATAGAAGGATTTTTTTCCGAGGGTTCGTATCCCTTTCCCTTTTTAGTAATAACGTGCAGAAGAATAGGTTTTTTTATTTTTTTTATATTTTCAAAAGAATCTAAAAGATAGGGTATATTGTGTCCGTCTATAGGGCCTATATAAGTAAAACCAAGTTCTTCGAATATTATGCCTGGTCCGATGAGGTTTTTGAAAGATTCCTCGAATTTCGAAACAAGCCTCGCCATCTGAGTTCCGAATAAAGGAATGGAATTCAGCATTTTTTCGGCTTCTTTTCTGAGCCCCTGATAAAAATTTCCGCTCATTATTCTGTTGAGATAATTGGAAATTGCCCCGACGTTTTTAGATATCGACATTTCGTTATCGTTTAATATGACGATAACGTCTTTTTTTAGAGAACCGGCGTTATTTAAACCTTCGAGCGCTAAGCCGTTAGATATGGACGCGTCACCTATAACGGCTATAATCCTCCCGTCTCCTTTAACCCCGGTTTCGCCGTTTAAATCCTTTGCGGCGCTCATACCTAGCGCGGCCGAGATAGACGTCCCGGCATGTCCGGTTCCGAAGAAATCGTATCTGCTTTCAGAAATGGACGGAAAACCCGATATTCCGTGTAATTTTCTGAGAGTATGGAATCTATCTTTTCTTCCCGTAAGTATTTTATACGGATAAGACTGATGTCCGACGTCCCATATTATTTTATCTGCATTTTCTATATCGAAAGATTTTAAAATTGCAATCGTCAGTTCGACTACGCCAAGACTGGAAGCGATATGTCCGCCGTTTTTAGAGCATACGGATATAATTTCCTCCCTAAGTTCTGCCGCAAGCGTTTCTAAATCTTCGAGGCGCAACGTTTTAAGGTAGTTCGGGTTTTTTATTTTTTCTAATATCATAATAGGTATTGATATTTCTAATTTATCCTGTCCGTAAGATATTTTATTAATTCTATGAACATACCGGATTCCGCGCCGGTTTTTTCTAAGTGCACCATTGCTTTTTTATTGTATTCTTCAATTAATTTGCGAGTCCTTTCCAGCCCTATATTTTCAGCCATAGTGAGCTTGTTGTTTATTCGGTCTATGCCGGCCGTTTTTCCTAAAATTTCTTTATTGCCTGTAATTCCGAGAACATCATCGACAGCTTGAAAAGCCATTCCGATATAGCCGCCGAATTTTCTGAATTCCGATACGGTCTTCTCGTCATTGCCGGATAATATCGCCCCTGCCGCGCAAGCGGAAGCAATAAGGCTGGCCGTTTTTTTTTCGTTTATATATTCAATTTTTTCAAAATCTAAATGCTCGCCGAAAGAATTAACGTCGTGAAACTGTCCTTCTACGAGTCCGCATGCTCCGGCGGCGCAGGAAAGCTCCCTTATGGTTTCTATAATTTTTACAGGATCGAATTCTTCGATATAATCTTTGTCCGAGAGCATAACGAAAGCTTCGGCGAGTAGGGCGTCTCCTGCAAGTATCGCCGTAGCCTCTCCGAATACTATATGGCTTGTGGGCTTACCCCTTCTCAAATCGTCGTTGTCCATCGAAGGCAGGTCGTCATGTATTAAAGAATAGGAATGTATAAGTTCAAGGGAAGAAGCGAAGGGCAGCAATTTTTTTTTATCGTAAAAACCTAAACTTTCGGCGGAAAGCAAAAGAATTATAGGTCTTATTCTTTTACCCGGCATGGTCAGGGTGTAAAGCATGGCGTCCGCAAGAGAAAATTTGTTATGCGGAAATTTTTTATCGTAATGCTTTTTTATAAAATGGGCTTTTATGAACTCGTCTATTAATTTCTTGCCGTTTTCGATATAGAGAGCTAAGTCGTTCATATATTTAGAGGTTCGGTATTTAAAGAAGGCCGGACGCCTTCATCTTCTTTTGCGCTTAATTCTTCGACCCTTTTTTCTGCGGAGTCCAGTTTTTTAAGGAGATAATCCGAGTATTTTATTCCCTCTTCGTAAATTATTATAGATTCGTCAAGGCCGAGGTCTCCTTTTTCAAGGTTTAAAACATTTTCTTCTAATTTTTTCAGGGCTTCCTCGAATGTCAAATCGTTTATATTTTTTTCTTTTGAGTCCATAAAATAATTATAAAATAAACGAAAAAAATTATCAATATCAACGTTATATAAAAATATATTGAAAAAAATATTTCTATTTTGTATTATTAAATTAATATTAATTTTTTAAATAAGAAAAATGGGGAGGAAAAGATGTCGCCGTATCTAAATTTTATTTTTACGTTTAAAGGTATTTTTTATCTGTTAGTAGTGCTGGGCGCATTAATAATGTTTATGAATATGATTATAGCGGCTTCCCTAAAAAACAGGATACCCGGCGGATTCGTCGGCAGATGGCTTACCATAATGTGGGTGTTTATGTTTTTTTTCTTTTTGGCGGAAACAGGCGCATTTTTCTTTATCTCGTCCCTTAATAATATAAATTTATCTTATTTCCTGATAGGGGCGGTTCTGTTTTTCGGATCCGTATTCGTAGCTGTGGTTAACAGGTTCATATTTCATTTAATAAGGGAATTAGAAATCCATAAATAAAAATAATATAATTACAATAAAAATAAGGCCGTTATCATGGACGTAAAAGGAAATATTACAAACTTAGAACTTTTTGACGTATTAAAATTCTTAGAAATTTCAAAGAAAACAGGGGTGCTGAACCTGCGTTTCGAAAACTTTGCTGCAAAACTTTTTATAAAAGAGGGAATGTTAAATTTCCTTTCTATTTCCGACAATAACATTCTGGAAAAATTAGTAGTTAAACTCCTCGACATGAGCAAGCAGGATTATCTGCAGATGCTTGAAAAATACCGGACATATTACAAAACCACGGCAGGCTTCGATATATATTTCTTTAAATCTGAAGCTATATCTAAATCTAAAGAACATGAATTTACATCAAGCTATATATCGGAAACTTTAAATTATATACTTTTTCTGACGAACGGAGAATTTGCTTTCGACGAAAAGCCTTTGCCGGAGATTATTAATTTTGCAACTCCCATGAATTTATCGCCTATTCTGGCGGACTGCAAAAAAAGGCGCGACGAACTGGCGGTAATAACTAAAGTTATTCCGTCAAAAAATTATATTCCTGCGGTAATCACAAACAGGGGCGGCAATCTAAGGCCGCTTTCCCTTACTCCTTCGATATGGAACGTTCTTTCGCTGGTGGACGGTAAAAGAAACGTCAACCAGATTCTTTCCTTAACGGTGGAAAACGATTTTTTCGTGTTAAAAACGCTTTATAATTTATTGCAAAGCGGTTATATCAAACTAGACCTTCCGCAGAGCGAACCAATCAAGGGCGCGGATTTGGTCAATTCCGTTAAAAAAATATTAAAGGAACAGCTTGGTAATAAAGCGGATAAAGTGCCCGTCGATTTTAATATTTTGAATAAAGGAGACAGGCAGTCTTTAACTAAGGCGATTCAGGATATAGAAAGATACGTCTATATGTTTATCGACGATAAAAAAGCGGCAAAAATAGATTACCTGTTAAAACAATTACTAATGGGCGTTTAATATGAAAGAACAAAAAGATGTCCGTCTTTTTGCGCCGCCGCATTTAGCTGGTATTTTCGGTTATAATATAAAATATTCCCTTTCCCCCCTGATACACGGCTCTCTCAATAAACTCCTCGATGCAAATCTGTGCTATGGGATGTTTGACGTTCCTCCGGAAAAGTTTGCCGCCGCATTTAACGGTTTTAAGGCTCTCGGCATGAAGGGCGCAAATATTACTCAGCCTTATAAAACCGAAGTTTTAAGGCATATGCCCTCTTTAAGCGCGGAAGCCGAAACTATAGGAGCAGTGAACACCGTAAATTTGGAAGAAGACGGCAATTACCGCGGATACAATACGGATATAACCGGATTTGCCAGCGCCGTAAATTATGAATTTAAAGAAAATTTAAATGGCGTTAGCGTCATTCTTCTCGGTGCGGGCGGCGCTTCCAGAGCGGTGCTTTATGCTTTAATAAAATACGGCGCAAAAGATATTTTAATAATTAACCGCAGTGCGAACAATGCCGATAAACTTAAAAAAGAAGCCTGTTTATGGAAAATGTCCTTAAAATCGGGTGCCGGAATTGAATCATGCGATTTTAATCCAGTCGCGGCCTCAAAAAGCATTTTATCTAAAAAATGGGATATTATTGTTAATACCGTAACGCCGTCGGCCGAAAGCGGCAGGTTGATTAATAATTTGTTTGCCGGCTTAAAAAAATTTAAGGGCGGCTTTTTTTTGTTCGATATTTCTTATTCTTCGGAGTCTTCCGGTTTTTTAAACGTTCTCGAAGAAAAATCGCTTAAGCGCGCGAATGGATTGTCTATGCTGTTATTCCAGGCAGTCGAAAGTTTTTATATCTGGACGGGTAAAAAAGCCGATTTTAAAGTTATCAGGGAAGTTTTAAGCGGTATATTTTAAAAATTTCGGATTATATGATAAAATTATATATATAATTTTGCTTATTTTAAAAAGTTGTTATAAGGGATTCGAATGAATAAAGACTTCATGCCGTCGGTTGATTTTTCAGGCGAAAAGTTAGGCGATATACTGTTAAAGCACGGCGCCGCAAGAAAAGACGACATATCTAACGCCCTGCTGATGCAGGAAAGAATAAGGTCGGGAATAGCCAAGGGCGAGAAGCTTAAAGATTTAAAACTTGGAGAAATTCTTGTAAAAAACGGCATTATAAGCGCCGCGGAATTAAATTCGGCGCTCGAAGAGCAGAAGCGCGTGGGCGGAAGCATAGGCAGGCAGTTAACGAAGCTTGGCTTCATTAAGGATTCGGACCTCGTTTCTTTTCTTTCTAAAGAGTTCGGCGCCGCAACCGTAAATCTGCTTGAAGGCGAAATTCCGGAAAGCGTAATAAAGCTTATACCGCCCGATCTGGCGGTTAAACTGCAGGTGGTTCCTTTTAAAAGGCAGGGCAATACGATGTACCTTGCCGTATCCGACCCTACAAGAGTCGAGGCTCTAGACGACATAAAATTTCTAACCGGTTTGAATATCGAAATAGTCGTTGCGTCCGAAAATGAAATCGCCTCGGCATTGTCTAAATATTATAATGCGTCAAGTATTCTTACCGAAAACAAAGATTATCTTAACTCAATAGCTATCGAGGAAACCAACGAAGAAGTAGATATATCCGAACTTCAAAGGTCGTCTTCCGAACAGCCTATTATAAAATTCGTAAACAAGGTCCTTCTGGATGCGGTTAAAATGAGCGCAAGCGATATTCATATAGAGCCTTATGAATCTATCGTAAGAGTGAGATACCGTATGGACGGAAAATTAATAGAACAGATGAAGATACCTGGCCAGCTCAAAAATCCCATAATTTCGAGATTAAAAATAATGTCGCAGATGGATATAGCAGAAAGAAGACTGCCGCAGGACGGGCGAATTAAGGCAAGAATGGATAATAAAGAAGTCGATATGAGGGTGTCGTGCCTTCCGACCCTTTTCGGGGAAAAAATAGTTATCAGAGTGCTCGATAAATCTAATCTTCAGCTCGATATGAGAAAATTAGGATTTTCCGAAGAGCAGTTGAGAGATTTTAAAACTGCTATACACAGACCCTACGGGATGGTTCTCGTAACCGGTCCTACCGGTTCAGGCAAGACGACTACTTTATACAGCGCGCTTTCGGAGGTGAACAGGCCGGACGTAAACATTTCGACTGCCGAAGACCCTGTCGAATATAATATTCAGGGAATAAATCAGGTTCTAGTCAACGAAGAAATCGGTTTGACTTTCGCTTCCGCTTTAAGGTCGTTTCTGAGGCAGGACCCCGATATTATAATGGTCGGGGAAATAAGGGATTTAGAAACGGCCGAAATTGCAATAAAGGCGGCGCTTACCGGGCATCTCG
>JAJYYS010000091.1 GCA_021800745.1 bacterium | reverse complement strand
GCAAAAAGCAATCTGCTGGACCTCGATTCCGTATTCAGGCAGACGGCTTTGTTTTCTAAAAACGATGCGGAAAAGAAAAATACCATTCAGGCTATTTTAAAAGGATACGACTACGTATTGGAAGGGGACTCGTCTTTATCGCAACCGCCGCATAAGCCGTAAAATTCAACCCCGTAATTTCTTATCCGATAATTCTCGTCCAGCTTGTTCTTTATTTTAGTTTCAAAAAATCCCTTAAAATCAAACTCGCCTATCTCGACGTCGATTATTTTTCCGCATTTTTCGCATATAGCGTGCCCATGCAAAGAAATATCCCCATCGTAACGGACAGAATCCTGCATAGTTTTTATTTCTTTAACTTCATGCAGAGACGCAAGCATAGAAAGATTTTTATAAACGGTATTCAATGAAACCATCGGATATAATTCCTTGACTTTATTATATACTTCCGTAGCGGACGGATGGTTTTTAGATTCGGATATAATCTTAATAATTTCAAGCCTTTGCGGAGTAAGACTGTAACCCATTTTTTTTATTTTTAATAATATCGCATTTAATCTAGGTTTCGAATTCATAAAAAATAATTAACTCTCTCTTTATATAATATTTATTATTATATAATAATAAAAAAATGTCAAATATTTTCAGGCTTGAAATCCTTTATGCTGTCAAAGAAAGCCTCAAGTCTCGTTACGTAGCCGGCATCGGCATTATGTTCGTCTATTTCTATTTCAAGGTAGGGCTTATATTTCATATAGTCTGCAAAAAAAGTCTTAATGAACGAATCGGGGCCGCAGGCATAATTAGTAACATAAACAGCGTTAAGTTTAGGATTATCCATTATTATCTTTGCAGCGGATAAAATTTTGTGCCCGGAATGCCAGAACATATTATCATGCTCTCCGTAAATAGAAACTTCGCCTATATCAAGAAAATCCATCGGAATAACGGTTACTCCCAAAGAAGATATTTTATTGGAAATAGCTAAATTAATCCCGTCGTCTTGTGTGTTATAAGGCCTGCCGATTAATACCGTAATATCCTCGTATTTTTCTATAACCTCTCTTCCTTTCATTTTTAACGTTTCAAAAAAATATTTTTGTTTTTGAACAGCACAGCGGAACGCGTTCACAATTTTCTTTTTAGATATGCCTAAACCTTTTAAATTTCTGGAGATATTGTTTATCGTCTGGTCATAATCGGAACCGTCTTCAAGCATTCTGATTTCAGGAGCAATAACCTTTATCTTATTAAATTCCAAAAGCGATTTTACTATGCTTGGAACACCCTGAATATAAGGACATTGATATGTATTTTTCTGAAATTCGTGATTTTTTTCTCTATTTACGAGCGCCGGCAGAAAAATTGCGTCAACCTTCTTATCTATCAGATTTTTTACATGTCCGGCTACTACTTTTACCGGAAAACAGGTATCGGTTACGGAAAGCATATTGGACTCATTTATAATCTGCCTGTTAGTTTCGTCGGATAAAATAACGTTAAATCCGAGTTTCGTAAAAAATTCATTATAAAAAGGAAAAAGGTCGTATGTTTCTAAGCACAAAGGAATTCCTACGCGGAGTTTAGAATAATCGGATTCGTTTTCCGCGAAATACCCGGCTAATAAAAGTTCTTTTCTGAATTTTAAAAAGTTTTCCCCTTTTTTTATTTTAGTTTTATCTATTTCGAATATATCGCATCTTGCTCCGTAATAATGCGGAGATTCCTGCTCTACGGTAACTTTATTGACATCGCATAAATTAGAACATTTCTGGCATTCGAAAGATTCCCTGAAGTACTTTCTGTTCCTGAGGTCGAAACCGGCAAATTTAGACGGACCTTTATTCTGAAAAGCAATAAGGGCGCTTCCTATAGCCCCGGTTACCTCATTGTGTTCAGGAATGACTATTTTCTTATCGAGAAGAGTTTCAAAAGCGCTTACGACCGCTTTATTTAATGCAACGCCGCCCTGAAAAAGTATGCGGTCGCCAACAGGTTTTCCTAAAACTACTTTATTTAAGTAATTCTCGACTATAGAATATGCGAGTCCCGCGATAAGCTGGTCTTTATCGGCGCCTTTCTGCTGATGCGATACGAGGTCGGATTCCATAAATACCGTGCATCTGTCGCCAAGGTTGCACGAACTTGAAGCATTAAAAGCTTTATCGGCAAATTCTTTAATAATATCTATGTTGAGTTTCTGCGCCTGTTCTTCCAGAAACGAGCCCGTACCTGCGGCGCAGGCTTTATTCATTTCAAAATCTATTACCACGCCGTTCTTAATTCTTATATATTTTGAATCCTGTCCGCCGATTTCGAAAACGGTGTCCACGTCTTTATCGATAAAGATAGACGCCGCCGCCTGCGCCGTTATTTCGTTTTTAACTACATCCGCCCCGATATAGTCCGCTATCAAATACCTTCCGGAACCGGTAGTGCAGACCCCCCTAACGGAAGCATCCACGTTAAAATTTTTTAATTCCAGATATATTTCATAAAGGGTATCTCTGACGACCTCTATAGGTTTACCGTTGGTCTTTTTATATTTTTTTACCAGAAGCTGTTTATTTTCGTCTAATAAAACTACGTTTGTGGAAACGGAACCTGTATCTACTCCTATATAAACGGGAACCGTTAAGCCGGAACGTGATTTAAGAAGGCTTAAATTATCTAAATCCGCATCATTATCTTTTTTATCTTCCGGATAATTATGTTTAAGCCTGTCTCTGTATCTGCCGGTTAATTTATTTTTCTCAATGAATTCTTTAAGGTGTTCCAGCCCTTTAAATTTAAAATTTTTTTCATTCTGCGAGATTATGGCGATTCCAATCGCAGACATAACCGTATGATGTTCCGGTACAATAAGTTCGCTGTCTTTAAGATTCAGGATATCCTTGAATGCCCTCGCCATGCCCTGGTTAAATGCCACGCCGCCCTGAAAAATAACAGGCTTTTCAAATTTTTTGCCCTTTGCAATCGTTCCTATGAAAGTTCTTGCGACGGCATAGCACAATCCCGCAACGATATCAGGTATAGGCGTCGAAACCTGCTGAAGATGAATCATATCCGACTTGGCAAATACGGTGCATCTTCCAGCTATTTTTGCTGGATTTTTCGATTCTAAGGCTAATTTTCCGAATTCATTTTCTATATTTATATTAAGTCTTTCCGCCTGTTGGTCGAGAAAAGAACCCGTCCCGGCGGCGCATAAGTCGTTTAATCCGAAGTCCTCCAAGAAAATCTGTCCGGTTTCTTTATTTTTCTTAAGCATAAGAAATTTAGAATCCTGTCCGCCCATCTCTATGACCGTTCTAACATCTGGATAAAAATATTTTACAGCTTCCGTCTGCGCGACAAGTTCGTTTATATTGGGAATGCCTAAAACCTCCCCTACCGTCCGCGAACCGGAACCGGTAGCTCCTATTCCGGCAAAAGAATTTTCGGAAAATTCATCAAAAATACTTTTTAAAACATTATAAGCCGTTTTAATAGATTCGCCGTTTGACCTTATATAATCTTTCTTTAGAACTCTCAGGCTTTTGTCTAAAATTGCAAATTTAACGGTGGTTGAACCTATATCTATGCCCAAATATAGTTCTTTATTGTATTCTTTCATATTATTTATTCTTTTTATAATTTTTTCCATCTGCCGCCTTCTTCGAACATTTCCTTCTTCCAAATCGGCACCGTTTCCTTTATATTGTCTATTAAAAATTTCGACGCAATATAGGAATCTTCCCTGTGGGGACTTGAAACCCCTATGGAAATAGAAATTTCACCGACATTCATCTTTCCTGTCCTGTGTATTACGCAGACTTTTAGAATGTCATACTTATCAAATGCGGCTTCAATTAATTTCTTAATTTCTTTAACCGCCATTTCTTCATACGCCTCGTAATATAAATATTCTACAGGCTTGCCGTCGTCGTTATCCCTAACCGTTCCGTTAAACAAAAGAACAGACCCTGCCGAAGCATCTGAAACGAAATCGAGAACTTTAGCATCGTCTATTTTTTCACCGGTTATTTCTATACGCATATTCTTTTCCGCCGCGGAACAAACACCTCCGCTTACAGGCATGATAATAGTTATTTCGTCCCCTTCAGTCAATTTTTTTTCGGTATCCGCATATTCCATATTAACGGCAAACTTAGAAATTTTAATAATTTTTTCCACCGCTGGGTAGGCTTCTTCTATAGCTGTAATGGCATATCCTACTGATGAGCCTTCGGGGATTTGCAAATCTAATCTATTTTTTCCGATTATTTCTTTTAAGGCGGCAAAAAGCCGGACTTTTATATTTATCATATTATATGGAGATGTTTTGATATTTCATAATAAATATGGCCTATTTCATCAAGAATTATCTTATCCATAGCTAATTTTACGGCATTCAAGGAACCTGGGACGGAAAAAATTATCTTCCCGTTATATATTCCTGCGGAAGCGCGCGACATAATGGCGGAAGACCCGATTTCATTATAGCTTAAGCTCCTGAATAACTCCCCGAAACCATACAGCTCTTTATCGTATAAATTTTTTAACGTTTCGTAAGTTATATCTTTAAAAGAAACTCCAGTTCCGCCGTTTATGATTAATGCGTCGGTTTTATGTTTCTGATCCGGATGACAAATTTTTACGATAAGGTTTTCAAGCAACTCTTTATCGTCTTTTATAATACTGTAACCCGACACTTTATGGGAAGCCGATAAAAGTTTTTCTTTTATATAGCTTCCGCTTTCATCTTCGCTTTCTTTTCTAGTATCGCTTAACGTTATAACATAAACGTCTAAAAGCTTGCCGGCTTTTATATCTTTTTTATGCTCTAAATGCCCCATTATAATTGAATTTTAAACTATTACGGCAAAAAAGTCAACGTTTCGGCTCGCGGCTTAAGCGGGCAATCTAATATTCTTTCCGTTAATGCCCATTTATAAATTATTTAAAATCCATTATCAAGTCAAGGCGACAATCTATAACAAAATGCCGAAAATGCTGGAGATCCCAACATTTTCGGCATCGTTAATAAGTTATTTTATTTAACTGTTATGCTATAGTAGTTAATTTCTTAATACATCCCGCCCATTCCGCCTCCGGGCATTCCTCCGGGCATTCCTCCTCCGGCAGGTTTTTCTTCAGGCTTGTCAGCAATCATTGCTTCGGTAGTAAGCATAAGCGATGCTACGCTTGCGGCATTTTGAAGAGCTGTCCTTTCAACCTTAGTCGGGTCAATAATACCCGCTTTAATAAGGTCTTCGTATTTGTCCGCAGCCGCATTATATCCAAAAGCAGATTCTTGATTATTAAGAACTTTGTCTATAACTATCGAGCCTTCAACGCCGGCATTTTCGGCAATCATTCTTAAAGGCTCCTGCACGGCTCTTTTAATTATTTTAACGCCGGAATCTTCGTCGTGGTTTGCTCCTTTTAATTTATCCAGGACCTTCGCCGCCCTTAAGAGTGCGACACCGCCTCCGGGAACTATACCTTCTTCTACGGCAGCCCTTGTAGCGTGAAGCGCGTCTTCGACTCTGGCTTTCTTTTCTTTCATTTCGGTTTCGGTAGCCGCGCCTACATTAATCACGGCAACTCCGCCGATTAATTTTGCAAGTCTTTCCTGCAGTTTTTCTTTATCGTAATCCGATGTAGATTCTTCTATCTGAGCTCTGATTTGTTTAACCCTTTTTTCTATATCTGTTTTTGAACCTGCTCCATCGACTATCGTGGTGTTGTCTTTATCCACGGTTATTCTTTTTGCATGGCCGAGATCCTTAAGCGTGATAGACTCGAGCTTAACGCCTATATCTTCGGAAATTACCTGACCTCCGGTTAATGTTGCTAAATCTTCGAGCATAGCCTTTCTCCTGTCGCCGAAGCCCGGGGCTTTAACGGCACAGCAGTTTAAAGTGCCTCTTAATTTATTTACGACAAGCGTTGCAAGAGCTTCTCCTTCAACATCTTCGGAAATTATAATAAACGGGCGTCCCGATTTTGCAATTTGTTCGAGAATAGGCAGTAAATCTTTCATTGCAGATATTTTCTTTTCGTTAATCAAAATATACGGGTCATCCAAAACGCATTCCATCCTTTCGGAATCCGTCACAAAATAAGGCGATAAATAGCCTCTGTCGAACTGCATTCCTTCGACTACTTCAAGCGTCGTTTCCATGCTCTTTGCTTCTTCGACCGTAATAACACCTTCTTTGCCTACTTTATCCATGGCTTCCGCAATAATAGAACCTATAGTTTCGTCGTTGTTTGCCGATATGGTACCGACCTGCGCTATTTCTTTCTGGTCCTGAATAGGCTTCGATATCTTTTTAAGCTCTTTAACTATTTCTTCTACGGCTTTGTCTATTCCTCTTTTTA
>JAJYYS010000090.1 GCA_021800745.1 bacterium | reverse complement strand
CATTTTATTCTATAATTATTTAAAGTGCAATACAATTTTTTATTTTATAATTTTAATTATATCTTAAAATTAAAATTATTTTGTATCACCCTAAAATGGCGATAGATATTATCTTTCTAATGATATACAAAATTGTACCGGTTTATTTCTTTTGGTTTTTAACGGTATCATTTTAAATCAAATATATAAATCCTATGCGTTATAATTTTGTTCCTTTATCCAATAAATTAAATATTATCAAGCGCATAAAAAGGCTTTCTTTTATGCCTCTGCCTGTCAGCCGTTATGTCGATTTAATTTTTGACCTTGTAGGAGTAGCAATATTAAACAGCAATGTTAAAGTAATGATTCTTAATAAATTCGGAACAAAATTTATCTGGAAAGATATTGATTTTTCAAAATTCGGACCTTTATATAACAGGTGTTTCGGAATGACCTTCGAAGAATGCGGGGTGCTTTCCTATACCGACGTTGTTTTGTTTAACAAAACGGTACTTACATTCGAGGAAGTTAGACATCCAAATTTTAATAACAGCTATATTTATAATGAATTATATAAACCCGTGGGTATATATTCCTTTTTGCTTACTATTTTAAGGATTAAAGGGGAATGCGTAGGCGAATTCCCCTTGTTCAGAGCAAAAGATATGCCGCCGTTTACTAAGGAGGATGTGCTTTTTATGGAAAGCATAGCCCCTTATATCGCTTACGGAATATCAAAGTCGGAAAGGGTATGCGAAAGTTTTAACTGCTGCCTGGACTCGGACAAACCTATAGTCAGATTGCAGGAAAGCGATATTGGGTTGTTGTTAATAAATGCTAAAGGCGAGATAGACAGTATGAACGATGCCGCAAAAAATATGTTTTTTCAGATAGGCTTGCTGGACAATCTCGGATACGAATCTATTGAGGAAAAGCAACTGCGTGAACTTATCCGTTATGTTAACACAGTTACGAGAAATGTATTTTTAAATGAAGGGTATAATTGCAACGCCTTGCCATCGAAGATATATACTTCATCTTCCGGCATAAGCATAATGATGAAAGGCTATCGTTTGGAAGGAACCTGCTCTGAATCAAGCCTTGTTGCGATAACATGCGAAGAGGTCTTACCTGATGATTTTATGAAGTTAAAAAGGAGGATGCGCTATAATCTATCTGAAAAAGAATTTGAAATTTGCAGACTACTTAAAGAAGGATACTCTACTTCCGAAATAGAAAAAATCTTAAATATTACAAAAAATACCTTTAAAACGCATAAAGCAAATATTTTAAATAAAATTTGCTTAGATGACATGAAAGAAATAAAAATCTTTTTAAGAAAGATGTAATTAATTTTAATAAATAATTTAAAATAAATGAATGCAATACGACGATAATTATTTCATGAATTTAGCTTTGGAGGAAGCCAAGAACGCTCTTAATGCGGATGAAGTGCCTGTAGGAGCCGTTATAGTAAGCAGCAGAGGCGAGATTATAGCTTCCAGTTTTAACTCCGTCGAAAAAGACGCTTCATGCATAATGCATGCGGAAATTAGTGCAATTTTGACAGCTCAGAAAAAACTGGAAAACTGGAGGCTTGACGGATGCGCATTATATGTTACCTTGGAACCCTGCATTATGTGCTGCGGCGCAATCCTTCTATCGAGAATATCTAAAGTAATTTACGGGACTATAGACCCTAAAGGAGGGTCGTCCGGTTCTATTCTCGAAGGTAAAATAGAAATCGTGCATGGCATTATGGAAGAAGAATCCTCTATGCTGCTTAAATCTTTTTTTAAATCGAAAAGAGGGCAAAGAAGATATTAAAAAAGATTTAGAAAAAGACATCAGACGCCTTTTTCGTTAAAAAGAAGGGAGTTTATTTGTAAAAAGGTGTCAGATTTGAAATCTGACACCTTTTTTTATTTTTATTGCTTTTTTACAATTGATATTAATGCGCCCAAATTAATAATACTATTGGGATTATTAAGATGGTAAAGATATTAACTACCTTAATCATCGGGTTAATTGCCGGACCAGCCGTATCTTTATAAGGATCGCCGACCGTATCTCCGGTAACCGCAGCTTTATGCGCTTCACTTCCTTTACGGTAAGTCTGCCCGTTATACTCGAATCCTTTTTCTATTAATTTTTTAGCGTTATCCCATGCCGCACCCCCACTCGTCATAGATATAGCGACAAAAAGTCCGGATATTATAGTTCCCAATAAAATCCCGCCAAGAACCTGCGGTCCCATTGTAAGACCGAAAACTATCGGGCCCGCAATCGGAATAAATGCCGGCAGTATCATTTCTCTCAGCGAAGACTTTGTGACTATATCGACGCATTTGCCGTATTCCGGCTTGCCTGTGCCTTCCATAATGCCTGGAATTTCTTTAAACTGTCTTCTGACCTCGACTACTATGTCGCCTGCAGCTTTTCCGACAGATTTCATTGCAAGGGAAGCAAAAATGTACGGAAGCATTGCGCCTAAAAATAATCCGATTAAAACGTTAGGTTGTGCTATCGAAAAGGATAAATTCGGAAGTCCCACTTTATTCAAACCTTCTTGAATTAAATCGGAATATTCCCCGAAAAGAACTATCGCGGCAAGAGCAGCCGAGCCGATAGCATATCCTTTTGTTACGGCTTTAGTAGTATTGCCTACGGCATCAAGAGCATCGGTAGTTTCCCTGACGTCTTCCGGAAGTTCGCTCATTTCGGCTATACCCCCTGCATTATCGGTAATAGGCCCGAACGAATCAACCGCTATTACCATTCCCGCCATAGAGAGCATACTGGAAGCGGCAACCGCGACGCCGTAAAAACCTGCAAAATGATAAGAAAGCAAAATACCGAAAGCGATTGCGATAACCGGGAGCGCTGTTGACATCTGTCCGACGGCAAGTCCAGCGATAATATTTGTTCCGTGGCCTGTCGTAGAAGCCTTAGCTATGGATTTTACCGGCGAAAAGCTCGTCGAGGTAAAATAATCGGTGATGACTATTATAAGCCCGGTTAATACCAAACCTACCAATGCCGAATAATAATAATCCAATGCCGAATGATCGCCGACCCCGTTCATAAAACGCATCGTGAAAAAATAATATACTACGGCGGAAATAATTCCAGTTGCAAATAATCCTTTATATAATCCCTGCATAATCTTTTCTTTTGTTGGAGCGCTTACGAAAAAAACGCCTGCTATAGAAGTAAATACGGCTATACCGCCAAGCAAAAGCGGATAAAGTATAGCCTTCATTAATGCCGTTTCGCCGTAACCGTGTCCTCTGAAAGCAGAATAAGCCAATAATATTGAAGCTATGATAGTTACTGCGAAAGTTTCGAATACGTCCGCCGCCATACCTGCACAGTCGCCGACGTTGTCGCCTACCTGGTCCGCTATAACTGCGGGGTTTCTCGGGTCGTCTTCGGGTATACCCGCTTCGACTTTTCCTACTAAATCGGCACCGACATCTGCGGCTTTAGTATAAATACCGCCGCCCAGCCTTGCAAAAACGGATATAAGGCTGCATCCGAACGCAAAACCTATTAACGAATTTATTACTCCGTCAAGGCCGCTTACCGAGTGGCCTATGAGCATAAAGACGGATATTCCTAAAACGCCGAGTCCTAGAACCATTAAACCGGTAACCGAACCTCCCTTAAACGCAAACTTTAACGCGGGCTTGACTCCTTTATGGGCTATCTGCGCAGTTCTGATATTTGCCCTTACGGCGTTAAACATTCCGAGATAACCGGCTAAAGCCGATAAAACAGCTCCTAGTAAAAAACCGGAAGCCGTTAAAATTCCAAACTGCGGTATCCAATAACCGCCGATAAGTATTAAAGCAAAAATAATAATTCCCACGATGGCGACGGTTCTGTACTGCCTGTTAAGAAAAGCCGTTGCGCCTTCCTGAATAGCTTTTGCAATCTGCTTCATTTTCTCGGAACCTTCGTCGTGCTTAAGAGCCCATATCGTCACCGCTACGCTGTATATAACGGCAATAAGACCGGCAACGATTCCAAAAATCATAGCTTCGTCAAAGACATTCATTTCCAAAAACCCCCTGATTAAATTTTAATGAAATTAAATTTAACAAATATGTTAAAACATATTAACTAATTTCAGCATTCTCGTTATTAAGGCTTTTAGCTTTTTCTTTCAGATTTGCAAAATAAATAGCAACCGGCCTGTATGCCAGATGCGACCATTTGGAAAAAGGAACTTCTATTACCAGCATCGGGAATAAAATCATCAAATGCACCAGATATATATAAAAAATAGTGGATATGGAATAATTATAAACTATAGAAGCTCTCAATAAAACTCCGGTTACGGCGGTTAAAAAAAGCAATATTACGAACATCCAGTCGGTATGATGAGAGAATTTGCTCCTTTCTATTTTCTTAGTCAGCCTCTTAATCATAAAATAAACCGTACCGAATATTAACCCTATACTGGCAAAATAATCGAATAAAATTATATGAAGGTACGGAAGGCTGTTTTCATTCTGAAACCAGTCCAAAAAGAAAACTATGCCCACAAATAATATGACGTAACTTATCATAAGAAAAAGATGCGTGAGCCAGAAATTATATTTTCCTTCCGTAATCTTTTTAGAGGATGTTCCTTCGGAATCATCGCACTTCGCATATCTGTATTGAGTAAAAAAATTAAACATCAGCGACCATGCTTCAGTAAAATAAAGTTTTAAAGGAATTTTAACGCCGGCGTCGCTTAAAACGGTTTTCCTGAACATATTATAAATAAAAGACGTCAACATTACCCCTAAAAATACGGTTATAGGCCAGTCGAAAAAATAATCTATTTTATCGGGAGATACGGCCTGTTCCAGAGTAGCGCCTGCCGCAGGATGCAGTCCGAAAAGAACCGCCCATTCTATTAATACACCGATGGCGACTATTAATATAGCTATATATTCGGCATATTTAGACTTATATAAAAGTTTGGATATTCCCGTCCAGTCGTATGCGCTTATTAAAAAGCGGCGGAGCGACATCATCAGTTCTCCCGGTTCCGCTTTTCTTGGACAGTTTTTGGAACATTCGCCGCAATAATAGCATAACCATGGGTCTAAATCGCTTACTAACTGCTCTTTCATTCCCCATCCCGCCATTATCATTTCCTTTCTCGGAAACGGTCTGTCTTCGGTCGATAAAGGACAAACCGCAGAGCATGTCCCGCACTGGAAACATTTTTTAAAATTGCTTTCGCCCACTTCTTTTATATATTTGACCAACTCGTTGTCGGTCTTTACTGTGATATTTTTCAAAATAACCCCCCTTCTTAAAAACCTTTATATGGATTTGGTCCAAGCGATTTAATTTTATTGACGAAATCTTCCACTATTTCCGGCAGTTTCATATAATCCGTAAATTCAAGCTGAATCTGCCTTACTCTTTCTTCCTCCAGGACAAGTCTCGTCAATGTTTCCTTAAGATTTCCCATTCTGTATGATGCAAGCTCCGAACCTTTTATAAAATGGCACTGATAGTCGTCGCCGAATTTACATCCTAAAAGGAGTATGCCGTCTATACCTTTGGAAAGAGCATCGGCGTACCAGACATTATTGATTGAGCCCAAGCATCTTACCGGTACAACCCTAATATTCGAAGATAAATTTATTTTATTCATGCCCAATATATCAAGCGCGGGATAAGCGTCATTTTCGCATGCAAAAACAAGAATCCTGTAATTCTCGTCTGTAGGGTCTTCGGGAATATAAAGGCTTTTTATCATCGAAGCGACGATATCCGGAGAATAGTTTTTAAAAGATATAATCCTAACAGGACATGCGCCCATACAGACTCCACATCTCCTGCACCTCTCCGGGTTATATTTAGGCGTGCCTTTTTCATCTTCGTCTATGGCGCCGAAAGGACACTCCTCGGTACATCTTTTACACTGCGTACACCTTGGAAGGTCGAAAAAAGGATAGGTCATATCGTTCGAGCGCGGATGCACAGCTTTACCCTTAGAAGTCTGCTCTACGCACTGTATAGCTTTTAAAACTGCTCCTTTTGCATCGTCCACCGAAAAAACGGTATCCATGGGCATTCTTACGGAGCCCGCCGGATATATTCCCGTTCTTCTCGATTCGTAAGGAAAGCATATAAAATTAGAATCCGGGAATCCGTATGCAAGGTCGGGCATTTCTTTACCCTGTCTGTAAGTAAGATTTAATAATCCGCTCTTAGCAACCTGCGCTGTGGAAACCGGTACCGAAGGAGGACAGGATGCTCCGCTTGCCGACGGCGCATTTCCGACCGTCAAATTTACATCCTGGCCATATTCTATTTCTCCTGAATTTGGAACCATTCCGGAAGCAAGCACAAGCATTTCGACGTTTAAATCAATATCGCCGCCGAAAAGCGTATCCTTTACTTTTACGCCTATTTCATTGTTGCCTTTATCGTAAGAAATATCGGAAACTGATCCTTTAACCATGTAAATTCCTTCATCGTCCTGCATTTTTCTGTAAAAATTTTCATATTCGCCGGGCGTCCTTATGTCTTTATATATTATATAAACATTTGCGTCCGGATTATTTTTTCTTATCAATGCCGCTTCTTTAAGAGAAGACATACAGCAAACCGTCGAGCAGTA
>JAJYYS010000089.1 GCA_021800745.1 bacterium | reverse complement strand
TTCGATATATTTATAGAGGGAGAAGGTTTTTTAAGGCATATGGTCAGAAGGATAGTTGGAACTTTAATTTTATGCGGAACCGGGAAAATGAATATTAACCGCCTAATCGATATGCTTAAAGGGGAAAATCAAGCCTATAATATTATATGCGCTCCTTCCTGCGGGCTTTTTTTATACTCGGTAAGATATAGACATAAAATTTATTGTTGATATTTTATTAAATTTTATTTATAATTCTATATGATAGTATATAAAAAAGATTTTATGACAGGGTTTTTATATAAAAGTGGGTTATACCCGCTTTTTTTGTTTTATGCATGAAAATTTAATAAAAGATATAGAAAAAATTATCGAGGATATAGTACCTTATTACGGATGCTATCTTGTGGGGGCGGTGTTTTTCCCCGCAAGAAAGAACAGCGGCGCTATTTTAAGAGTGTATGTCGATGCCGACGGCGGAGTAGATATATCGGCTTTATCCGAAATATCTAAGGAATTGAGTATGATTCTGGACGTCAAAGACATTATAAAATTTAAATACACCCTTGAAGTTTCGTCCCCCGGCGTAAACAGGGTTCTTTTGAAGTTTAACGATTATAAAAAATTTATAGGCAAAAGAGTAAAAATAGCGTTAAAAAATAAAATGGAAGGCAGAATGAATCTCATCGGAGAGATAACGGATACATCCGGCGAAAACGAAAACGCCGGCGTTACGATTTTTGACGAGATAGAGAAGAAACCGCTGACGGTAGGTTTTTGCGATATAAAGAAAGGAAATTTATTAGTCGTATAATATAAATTTATAAAATTAAGGAGTTTTAAGGTGCCGCAAATTATTATAAACGATTTGAATCCGGTGATAGACCAGGTATCAAAAGATAAAAATATCGAAAGATATCTGGTGGTAGAGGCTTTAGAGCAGGCTATTCTTGCTATAGCCAGAAAAAACCTTGGTCAGGGTTACGATTTGGAAGCGCATTTTACTGAAGAAACCGGAGAGATCGAGGTTTTTATGTTTAAACATGTGGTAGAGGATATTAAAAATACTAAAATGGAAATATCCCTCGAAGAAGCCCTAGAGGTTGACCCCGATGCTATTGTCGGAGACAGCCTGGGACTTAAAGTCGAAAAAAATATTTACGGAAGAATAGAAGCGCAGGTTGCAAAACAGGTTATTTTCCAAAAAATAAAGGAAATAGAATACAAAAATATTTTTAACGAATTTAACGAGAGGAAGGGAGATATAGTCAGCGGGCTTGTAAGAAAGGTTGAGAAGTCCTTGATAATAGTAGATCTTGGAAAAACCGAGGCTGTTTTGCCGAGACAGGAGCAAATATTCAGTGAAACATACAGACCGCACGACAGGATAAGAGCCGTTCTGTCCAATATTAAAATGGAAAAAGGCGGACCTAAACTTATTCTTTCCCGCGCTTCGGACGAGTTTCTCATTAAACTTTTTGAGACCGAAGTTCCGGAAATATATGATGGAGCGGTTAAGATAGTGAGAGTTGCCAGAGCGCCCGGATTCAGGTCTAAAATTGCCGTTGCGACCACTAATAAGGACATAGATCCGGTAGGCGCATGCGTGGGAATGAGGGGAATCAGGATACAGAGCATAACCAACGAGCTTAGAGGCGAAAAAATAGATATTATACCTTATTCGGATAACCCATCGAAATTTGTCGTAAGCGCTTTAAGTTCCGTTGAAGTTTCCAATATTATAGTCAATGAGGACTTGAAGTCGATTGCCGTTATAGTTCCGGACGACCAGCTTGCGCTTGCGATAGGTAAACAGGGTCAAAACGTAAGGCTTGCCTCAAAAATTACAGGTTATAAAATAGACATTCTAAGCGAATCTAAAATCAGCGCAAAGGATAAAAACGCTTACAAAGACCTTATGGATATACCCGGAGTAGGGGAAATTACGGCAAAACTTTTATATGATAACGGATATGTTTCGGCAACAGATATAGTTAACGCGGATGCCGAAAAGTTAGCCAAAGATATTTCCGTAGATGTAAAAAAAGCCGCGAAGATTATTAACTCGGCAAGCGTTTATTCAGAAAAAGTAAAATCAGATGTGGAACTTAAAGAAAAAATAGAAAAAGATACTATTTAAAAGAGAAAGGGGCAGACCTCTAAGTCTGTCTCCTTTAAAAAAGGGAAAATAATGGAAGAAAGAAGGGTTTCTAAAGGAGTTATCAGAAGAAGGGCAAGCAGGACGGAACCGGAAGAAACTAAAGGAATTCCGTCTGAGGCGGCGCCGGAAAATATATCTTTAGCCGAAAAGCAGGAAAGCGGTGAAAACCTCTTAGCGCCCGCCGGAGTTTTAACCAAAGAGCATAAAAAGACTGAGCCGCCGCATCCCTCAGCCGCTGAAGAAATGCCCCTCAAGGAAAAAGAAAACGCTGTTAAATCAAAAAAAGTCGGCAAAAAAGAAGAAGCTCAAAAACCGGACGTTCTCAGCGTAATAAAAACATTAGATAATCTGAAAGTTAAAAGTATTTCGGGAGAAGCGGCCGAATCCGCTTCCCATAAAAAACCCGTCAAAAAAGAAGAAATAAAGAAAGGCCCTCAAGCTAAATTTTCTAAAAACGAAAAGTTTATAGATACGTCCGAAGAAGGGGAATCGTTTATTTTCAGGAAGCATAAAAGAAAATTCGGCGGCAAGTTTCATAAACAGCCCAAGCGCGTCCAGCAGATAGTTCCGGAAAAAAAGGCGTCCAAGAAAGTAATTAAAATAAGCAGCGGCATAACCGTAAACGAATTATCCCAGTCTCTCGGAGTCAAAGCGTCCGAAGTTATAAAAAAATTAATGGACGTCGGCATAATAGCTACTATGAACCATATAATAGACATAGACGCGGCTTCCCTTATCGCTTCCGAGTACGGATATACCGTAGAAAACGTCAGCTTTAACGAGGCGATAGCGCTGGAAGAATCCGTTGACGCAGAAGAATCGCTTCTGCCGAGAGCTCCGGTAGTGACGGTTATGGGCCACGTCGACCACGGCAAGACTTCACTTCTCGATGCCATAAGAAAAACAAACGTTACGTCTAACGAAGCCGGCGGAATAACGCAGCACATAGGCGCATACAGCGTTAAGATAGACGATTCCATGATTACTTTTCTGGATACCCCCGGCCATGAAGCGTTTACGGAAATGAGGGCGAGAGGCGCGGGCATAACCGATATAGTAGTTCTTGTAGTTGCGGCGGACGACGGAGTTATGCCTCAGACAATAGAAGCAATTAACCATGCTAAAGCCGCCAATGTTCCTATTATAGTCGCCATAAATAAAATAGACAAGCCCGGTGCAAACCCCGCTAAAATTAAAAACAGCCTTCTGGAATACGGTCTCGTTTCGGAGGAACTGGGCGGAACGACTCTTTATGCACAGGTTTCGGCTAAAACGGGCGTCGGAATAAAAGAGCTTCTAGAACTCATCATACTTCAATCCGAAATATTAGAATTAAAAGCAAATCCGAATAAGCCGGCAAGAGGAACCGTTATCGAAGCAAAGCTCGATAAGGGAAGGGGTCCGGTAGCTACGGTTTTAATCCAGAGCGGCACTTTAAAGGTAAACGACAGCGCGGTATGCGGTTTGTATTATGTCAAAGTCAGGGCAATGCTTGATTACAAGGGAAACAAGATTGAAACGGCCGGCCCGTCCATTCCCGTCGAAATATTCGGTTTGGAAGGCGTTGCATCTCCCGGAGACAATTTTATCGCCCTTAAGGACGAGAAAGAAGCAAAAAGAATAAGTATGGAAAGACAGTTGAAGCACAGGGAAGTCGAGTTAAGCTCCAATGCAAGGCTTACTTTGGAAGGATTGTACGAAAAAATTAAATCCGGCGACGTAAAAGAACTTAGATTAATCGTTAAAACTGATGTTTACGGCTCTATGGAAGCGCTAATACAGTCGTTTAAAAAACTTTCCAATCCTAAGGTAAAAGTCAATATAATACACAGCGGAGCGTCGGCAATTACCGAAAGCGACGTTATGCTTGCAAAAGCGACTAATTCCATAATCATAGCCTTTAACGTACGTCCGGAGTCTAAAGCTTCGGCATTAAGCGAAACCGAAGGAATAGAAATCAGGTACTACAGCATTATTTACGATGCGGTAAAAGATATAAAAGATGCAATGGAGGGCTTGCTTGCCCCAATAGAAAAAGAAAGAATTACGGGTAAGGCGGAAGTAAGGAGCGTTTTTAACGTTCCAAAGTTTGGAGCGGTTGCAGGATCTTTCGTATTAAGCGGATTTATTAAAAGATCGTCCAGCGCCAGACTTTTACGAGATAATGTAGTTATATACACTGGGCATATAGATTCGTTGAAAAGGTTTAAAGAAGACGCAAAAGAAGTTCAGGCAAATTTTGAATGCGGGATTCTGCTTGAAAATTTTAACGATATAAAAGTCGGAGATATCGTAGAAGCTTATGATATAGAATATATTAAGCAGACGCTGGAATCTTCGGTCAATAACGCGTAAAAAGATTTATTTGCATATATATGGGAGAGTTTTAATAAATTGATAGAAAGAAATAAAAGAGTGGCGGAAATGATATCCAGGGAAGTTTCTTTGTGTTTGGAATTTGAGGTAAACGACGCCAGATTGAAAAACGTTACTATTATAAGCGCGGAAATATCGAAGGACCTAAAATTCTGTAAAATATTTTTCAGCGTATTGGGTTCCGAAAAAGAAATAAAAAAAGCGTTAAGCGGTTTCGAAAGTTCCAAAAATTTTATTAAAAAAAATGTTTTTTCCAAGGTTCTTTTGAGGGTAGTGCCGGAAATCAGATTTGAATATTACGGCGGATTACAAAAGGCTTTTGATATAAACACGATTATAAACGAATATAATTCTACAAAACAAACGACAAAATAAACAATTATGGTATCTATAAAAAAAGAATATTCGGCTTCGGATTTAAAGGCTTTAAATAATTACGCCGCAGATATATTCCACATCATAGAAACGTCTAAAAAAGTTCTTATAGCGACGCATGAAAATCCTGAAGGCGACGCTATAAGTTCGGTTATAGCGACCGGCCTTTTTTTAAAGGCGTTAGATAAAGACGTTTATTTATACGATAAAGACCAGATACCTAATAATTTAAAATTTTTACCGGGAGTCGATAAATTTTTAAACGAGTTTCCGAAAGAACCCATAGATTTGCTTATAGTCGTCGATTGCGGGGAATTTTCGCGCATAGGGGCTAATTACGGAGAGCTCTCCGTAATAAACAGAATAATTAATATCGACCATCATTTTACAAACACATTTTTCGGACATTCTAACCTCGTACTGCCCGACGCAAGTTCTGCAGGCGAAGTTCTTTTCTATCTTTTTTTAGCATATGGAGCCTATGCAAACGATATTGCGTATTCTCCTTTCGATAATTTTCTTGGAGACAAATTAGGCGAACCTCTTCCATGCGGAATTGAAGAAAGAAAAAAAATATTATCGTATCTAAACGACGACATTGCTTTGTCTTTATATACGTCTATATTGACAGATACCGGTTCTTTTCATTATTCTTCGGCGAATAAAAGATCTTTTTATATATGTTCCGTTTTAAACGAATATAATTTAGACCCTGCTGAAATAGCCACCGAGCTTTTTGAAACCAAGCCCGCCGAGATGTATTTTCTGCTGGGGAAAAGTTTAAACACGCTTGAATTTTCCTCCAACGGAAAGGTCGCCTCTATGGTCGGAACCAAGAAAATGATAGAAGATGTTTTGAAAGAAGGGGACGGAAACAGAATTAACGGTTTATACGAAAATTTCGTAAACTATCCGAGGTCGATTCAGGGAGTCGAAATAGCGATATTTTTCAGGGAAACCGGATTCAATCAATACAGATTGAATTTCAGGTCTAAAAGTTACGCGAACGTCGCATACGTCGCTGAGAAGTTTGGCGGCGGCGGACATAAATTTGCGGCGGGATGCAAAGTAAGCGGCGATATAAACGAAATTAAAAACGAAGTATATAAATATTGCGGCGAAATAATATAAATACGGTTATGGATAAAGGTAAAAATAACAGCATAAGCGGGATTTTAGTCATAGACAAGCCTAAAGATATGACCTCGTTCAAAGTAGATTTTTTAATAAAAAAGGAGCTTAACTGTTCTAAAGTAGGTCATGCCGGAACTTTGGATCCGTTTGCGACCGGAGTTCTCCCCGTTCTTTTAAATAAAGCTACAAAGCTTCAGGACAGCTTAATTAATCTTCCTAAATCTTACGAAGGGACGCTTAAATTAGGCATAAGCACTGATACGCTCGATATCGCCGGCCGCCAAAACGGCGGAAGAGACGTTTCCGATCCGGAAACTGACGGCGTAATTAGCTATCTAAATAATTTAAAAGGCGATTTTATTCAAAAGATACCAGCCTTCAGCGCCAGAAAACATAAAGGAGTTCCCCTATATAAATATGCAAGAAAAAATATCGACGTAATTCTGGAAAATCCTACATCCGTAGTTAAAATTTATAATTTCGAAGTAAAATCGCGCCGGAATACTTTTATAGATTTCAAATGCACCGTTTCAAAAGGAACATATGTAAGGGCGATTGCTCAGGATATAATGGATAAATTCGATATTCCGGCGCATCTTTACAGCCTTAAAAGGACGAGCGCCGG
>JAJYYS010000088.1 GCA_021800745.1 bacterium | reverse complement strand
TTCCTATTCTGCATGGGGCGCATTTGCCGCAGGATTCGTCTATAAAAAAATCTAAAGAGCTCAAAAGCCTGTATTTCATATCAGTCCCTCCGCCGAAAACTACGATGCCTCCGTGGCCCAGCAGTCCGCCTTTTTCCGACACGCCTTCATAGGAAAGATTTAAATCGAGAAACTCGGCGCTTAACGGGAAGTAAGCGCCGAGCGGTCCGCCTATCTGGACCGTTTCGGCATTTTCGTCCGCTTCCGCAAGTTTTAAAAGTTCTCTCAGCGTAACGCCGAAGGGCAATTCAAAAATTCCGGGATTTTTAACCGCTCCGGAAACCTGAAAAGGCATAGTACCTTTAGAATTTTCCGTACCTAAAGATAGAAAATATTCTAAATTAGAATTACCGCTAAGAATATAAACGGCATAAGCAAACGTCAATACGTTATTAATAACGGTGGGCTTCCCGTATAAGCCGCTGACCGCCGGAACAGGCGGCCTCTGCCTTACCGTTCCTCTTTTATTTTCTATGCTTTCCATAAGAGCGGTTTCTTCCCCGCAGACGTAACTTCCTGCTCCGGTTATTAAATCAATATTAAATTTAAAGCCGGAGCCTAAAATATCGTTTCCTAGACAGCCGCCGTCTTTCAATAAACCGAGGATGCTTTCGATTATCGACTTAGCCTCCGCGTATTCCGCCCTCAAATATATACAGCCGTACTCGGCGCCGGTTATTAATCCGGCGATAATCATTCCTTCTATAACGGACACGGGGTCGTTTTCGAGAATAACCCTGTCGGCATAAGCGCCCGAATCCCCTTCGTCGGCATTGCATATTATATATTTAACGGCGGATTTTTCTTTAAAAACCGTTTCCCATTTAATGCCTGCCGGAAACCCCGCCCCGCCCCTGCCTCTGAGTTTCGACTGCTTCAGTTCGTTTATAAATAATAATTTTCCGCCGTCTCCTTTGGATTGAATTTCCGCAATAACTCTTCTTAACGCGCTAAATCCGCCCTTATCTACGTAATCGCCGACAGACAAAGGATTTATATCGCCGCACCTTTTAAATATAAGAGATTTGGCCGGTTCTTCTTTTTTAACGGCGTCTGCCGGTTTAAGTTCGGCAGGTTCTTCCAATTTATTAAAATCTAAGGTTTGAATAATTTTATCGAAAGCCTCAGGCTTTACTTTTTCGTACAGTATGCCGTCCACCGCGACCGCGGGAGAGGCGGCGCAATGCCCGAAACAATAAACGTAATCCAAAAAATACTTTCCGTCCGGACTGTATTTGCCGAAATCGAGATTTAAGCTTGTTTTTATATGTTCCGATAATTGTTTCGAACCCGACGCTTCACAGCTTTCCGACCGGCAGACGACGATTTTGTGATATTTTCCGCCGCCCGGGGCATCCGTTTTATAATTTCTGAAAAAACTAAGGAAACCGTAAACTTCGGCTTTAGAGATATTGAGGCTTTCCGCCGTCTGCAACACCGCTTCTTCGGGTATATAACCCAGCTCTTTGTTTATGCCGTTCAATATATAAAACAAAGAACCTTGCATAATGCCTTTAGCTTCTTCGGTCAAACTCAAAATTAATTTACCTGTCTTTTCCATTGAGCTATAATATTTCTAATTTTTAACTCTATATCTTCGAAATCTGTCTTTTTATGTCTTTATATAATTCTTGATATAATTTTATATCTACAAAATTAGAAAAGCAACCCTATTAAGCGATAAAAAAATAAAGCTTATGAGTTCTTCCGCAGTTATTCCCGACCTGATGGCAGACGGCTATCAGGTGATAACTTTTTGAGCGCTAACATAAATTTTACTTATTTAAGAGATTCGAGATATTTTGAAATGTTTATGGTTGGTTATGACCTGCGATTTGGGCATATGTTCGTAATTTGGCATTATTGCCGGATAAGTTTTACAGCTAATCTTAACTATGGAGCCGCGTTTAAAATGCGCAGACGGATAGGCTGTCTAGGCAGCAATCCACTAAAAACTTCTTTTTGAACCTATATGGGAAAGATCCGGCCCTGCTTATATCCGGTAAAGACAATATAAAGTTTCATAATATAAAATAAAAAATAAAATAGTGTTAACCCGCTATATCTTTTTTCATCCGCTCGAATTCTTCTTTCGTTATTTCGCCTTTGGCATATCTTTTGTTTAATATGTCCATTGCGGATTCCGAACGGCTGTCTTTCGTATAATGCCTGTCGTCGCCGCGGTAATGCCGGTCGTGTCGGTTTCCGCCGCATCCGCCCATAAAGCCGCCGCGCCCGAAAATCATAAATACTATAAACAACATAACTATTATCCCGATAATCGGAAATATCCACATTCCGCTTCCCCAAAAAAAGTAAGGCATCATATTATTTCCTCCTTAAGTATTACATTTTCCGCGGTTTTGCTATTATTGCTCAGAATATTTATATAATACCATGTTTCGGGGCTTTATCAAGATTAATCGATATAAATGTCAAGGCAAATTAGAAATGTCCTTAAGGGTTAAATAAAACGTCCCGCTTTAACAGCGCCGCTCTTAACTTTCCGGCTTCAGGATATATTTCATCTCTTTTACATCTCTCACGATTACCTTCCACCACCAGTTAAAAACTTCGACCTTGTCGCTTAATTCATTGACTTTACGCTCGATATCGTAATTCGTAAAGAGTTTCTTTGTATCTCCGTTATAACTATATATTTCTTCCAAATAGTCTTTAATATTATCTATTTCTATCAACAGACTTTGTATAGTATCTTGAAAATCTTCATTTTTTTCCGTTTTATCCATTGTTTTGCCTCACCTATGTCATTAAATTATGCACAGCAGCTGAGTTTGCTGACATCTTTAGTGAATGTTTGGGCAGCCAGCTTAAGTCCTTCCGCCATAGTAGGATAAACGCCTATTTCTTCTCCGATTTGTTGGATTGTATAATTATTTTGAATATAAACGCTTGCCTGCTGGATTGTTTCCGACGAGTTGTGCGCTAACATATGAATTCCGATAACCTTGTTTGTTTTTTTATCCGCTATCATCTTTATTAGCCCCTCCGTTTTAAAAATAGCCTGGGCTTTAGGAACGAATTCAACAGGAAAAACAACCTTAATTACATCATAGCCTTCTTTTATAGCCGCTTCCTCCGTTAATCCGACGGAAGATACTTCAGGGTCGGTAAATGTCGTATGCGCAACGGAAGAGTAGTCCGCTTTTATATGTTTGCCGTGAAGCATGTTGCCTGCGGCTATCTTGCCGTCATACGCGGCAGTCGTAACTAACCTCGTTAAACCCGTAACGTCGCCGCAAGCATAAATATCGGGATTCGTAGTCTTAAGTTCGCCGTCCACTTTAATAAAACCCTGTTTATAGGTTTCGACGCCGACAGCCTCCAAATTTAAATCTTCGGTATTTCCTACAACGCCGGTTGCCATTAAAAATTCATCGAACTTGACCGTTTTCAGCCCTTCTCCCGTTTCAATTTCGGCATATTTTTTGCCGTCCTCTTTATAAAGGCGTTTTATAGAGGAGTTCAGTAAAAACTCTATTCCTTCGTTTTTTAAGATTTGCAAAAGCGACTCCGAAATTTCGGGCTCTTCGTTAAGCAAAATCCTGCCTGAACGCCCTACCACTACCACCTTTGAACCGAATCTTCTAAACATCTGCGCAAATTCAAGCGATACTGCCCTTGTGCCCAATATTAAAAGTGTTTCCGGCAGGTACTTTAAGTTTAATATCTCTTCGTTTGTAATATAGCCGACCTCCCCCAATCCTTTAATATCTATTATCTGGTTCGTCGAACCCGTAGCAATAATGAATTTATCCGAGGTAATTTTATAAGGGTCTATGTTTTTATCGTTCGGGATAACCTCAACCGAATTTTTTGACGCAAAACTTCCTTTGCCTTCTATGAATTTAATATTGCCGTAACCCCTTAATACGTTATAATATTTCATTTCCCTAAGGCTGTTAAGAAGTTCGGTTTTCACTTTTATGAGTTCTTTTATGTCAATCCGCACCTGCTTTGTTTCTATGCCTTTAAATTTATTACTCAAAGGTTCGTAGTATATTCTAGCCGCTTCCAAAAGATGTTTCGAAGGAACACAGCCCCTGTTAAGGCATGTGCCGCCTATAACCCAGTTTTCGATAACGCACACTTTTTTGCCTTCGTCGGCAAATTTAATAGCCGAGGAAAAAGCGGCAGAACCGCCGCCTAATATTATTAAATCGTAATCATAATTATGGTTTTTGCCGGTCTGACTATTATTGTCTGCCTCGGTCTTTTCGGTTTCCGAAACGTAAACGGTTTCGTGAGATAATGGGGTATAGCCGGCATTTTCTATATTTTTCTTTATATCTTCAACTTTTATGTCGTCTAATGCCAAAATCGTGCTTTCTTTTTTCGATAAAGAAGTATCTACTTTGACAACCCCCTTTACTCTATTTATCGCTTTATTTACAGATGCAACGCAGTGTTCGCAGGTCATACCCTCGACGATTATTTTAATCTTCTTCATGATTTTCTCCCTGTATTTATAATGTTCCAATAAATATTACAAATATATGTTATTAACAATAAACATTTGCGCAAAAAACAAGTCAGGCAGTTTGTCTTCCCTGCCTTACAATTGCGGCCACGCCATAAAAATCTGGCCGGTATCGACATATAAATATATAAAGATTAAGGCCGTAATCAATACAGACGAGAAAAAAACTATCTTGCTAAAATTAAGCGAACCCTTAGGCGTCTCGCAACCGCATGATTCTCCGCCTGCGCTTTCGCCGATATTAGACACATTTTTTTGTAAAGGAATTTTCGGCATTATATAAATAAAGAAAAAGGATAAAAGGATGCCGGCAATATTTAATATCAAAAAATAATTTCTATAAGGCGCAATAACTCCCAGAAAAGAGGCAGTGGAACCTAAAACTCCCCCAGTGCTTGCACCCACTCCCAGTATGCTGAAAACTAACGGTCCCCAGCAGCAAGCCCCTCCCAAAATTGCGAAGAGGGCTGCGGATCCGGAAGTTACATTGGAGCTTGCGCCGGAAATTGTGTTAGATATATTTATTGTTTTCATAATACTTTACCTCTTTGCTTATCTGCATAATTACATAATTAAATTAAGCGATATATTATACCGTTAATTTATTTTATATAATGGGCGGTATAATGAAACATGGCGGTAGATGCGCCGTCTATTGCCTTTATAAAGGTTTCTGGCGGAATGTTTCCGTGAAACTTTACTATTGCCTCTTGATTTTCCATATCAATTTTTGCCGAAACAACACCTTTTATCTTATATAACGCATTCTGAATAGAGGTTATGCAAAAAGTATCCCCGCACACAAGCCCGTAAACTTTAAATTTATCCGTATTAAGAGCGTTTGTCTTCGTAAAAACGGCAGACATAAGTGTACCCGAAACGGCTTTTTTTTGATAGACGAATGCCGATACCAACGATACCAGCGAAGCTAAAATTAAAACAGCGAAAATACCCGCAATAACATTTTTCCTATTTAAATAACTTTTCATAAAAACCTCCAAATCGTTTATTTTTTAAAATTTTTCTTTTTATTCCAAACCCAATATTTATATTTTACATCTTATACCTTACTATAATGTCAAGCTTTTTTAAACTAAAAGGATAAATTAATCATATGGATTTTTAAGCTTACCTATTGTATGCTTTATCCTATTTAATAACTGCATTTTTTATAGGGGTTGCCGGCAATATAATCGCGATAGAAGAAATAAACGGAACTTTTTTAAGGCCATTTGAACAAATTCCGCCAATGGTTGCCTTTTCTTTCATTATACCCATTATGGCGATTATTTATTTAATTGAAGGGTTAATTCACTTTTACTATATTGTAAAGACTCTTTGAAATTAGCAATTTACATTATTCCAATAGGAATAATGGCTTTAACGGTTCTAAAATCGGCGTTTTTTATTTCTAAAAATTCCAAAGCAAAAACTTTAATAATTTATTAGGAAACATTTATAATTTATTAGGCATTTTAATGCTTGTATTTTCGATATTGCTATAAGAGGCTGTTAGAATGTCCATAAATTTTAAAAATCCCGATATTATAGTTTCCGGTTCGGGCGGACATCCATTAATATGCACGGCGACATTTAAATATTTTGAAACCGGGCCGCATACCGAATATGAATCTTTAAACGGCCCTCCAGTTTCGGGACAGTCCCCCGCAGTAATCACGAACTTAGGCGACGGTATATTTTCATAAGTCTTTAACATAGGATTAAGCATATTTCTAGTTACGCATCCAGTTATTATAAGAACGTCCGCATGCTTAGGGGATGCGACAAACTTTATGCCGAATCTTTCCAAATCGTAATAAGGGTTGGAAAGAGCGGCGAGCTCGTTTTCGCAGGCATTGCATGAACCGCTGTCCACAAGCCTTACGAATAAACTTCTCCCAAAGACTCCGTTAACCGAACGTTTTAATTCTTCCCCTTTAATTAAAATCGAATCGCTTCCGGCGGCTGGTATTTCCTGCGTTTTATTTTTAAATAATAATTTACTTAGAAAGCTCATATATTATCACCTTAATCACATATCGTTGCCGGAATAAGATAAATTGAGGCTTTTGTTTATCAAAGGAAAATCGGCAATTATATTTCCCAATACCCCGTACTGAATGGACGGCCATATCCTGAACGACG
>JAJYYS010000087.1 GCA_021800745.1 bacterium | reverse complement strand
ATTTAAAATTCTCTGCCTTTGCCCAGTAAGAAATGCCAATCCCCATAAAAATTATGCCCATATTTTCAATAGTGGAAAATGCCAGCAATTTTTTTATATCCTTTTGCGCCATTGCATACATAATGCCAAGAAGCGCGGATAAAGCGCCTAAGACGAGAAGTATGATTCCAAGAAAAGGGGCGGACCCTGAACTAAAGACGAATAAAAATTTTAAAATACCGTATATAGCCATATTTACCATAATGCCGGACATAATAGCGGATATATTGGCCGGCGCCACCGGATGGGCATAAGGGAGCCACGTATGAAACGGCATAATGCCTGCTTTAATGGAAAATCCCGTTATTGCCGCCGCCAATATCATAATCCCGGCGGCGCCTTTATAATAGTCGAAAGAAAAGGATGAGGTTTTTAAATACAGCATAATAAAACCCGCCGTTATGAGAATAGTTCCTATATGCGTCATCAAAAAATACAAAAAACCCGCCTTCCTTGATTCCTCACCTCCTTCATAAATAACCAAAAGAAAAGAAAAAATCGACATTAATTCCCAGAATATTAAAAAAGTCAGCATATCGTTGCTTATAGCAAGGATTATCATAGACATTACAAAGAAAAAAGAATAGATAAACAAGGATGGTTTTTTATCGTATTTCTCTCCGTATTTTATTGAAAAAATAGAAATAAATATGGATATAGAAGATATAAATATTACGAAAAATAGGGAGAGAGCGTCAAATTTGAAAGAAAAATTTATAAAAGAGGATTGTATAATTAATTCGTTTTTAAAACCGTAAATACTTAAAACCGTAAAAAACGCGGCAGACAAAATAGACAGACAATTAAAAAAATATCTGTATATTCCTTTAAACTTAAGTTTATTCATTTATTATCAAAACTTAACCCCTTAATAAAAATACTCCGGCAAATAAAGTCAAAACTTTTTGATTATAACAAATGTTTAAAAAATAGCAAGAAAAATTTTATACCCAAATCCCGATTTAGAAAATATTTAATAAATTCTAATATTTCGTCATTGCGAGCGCTCGCAATGACATTATTAAGTAATTCATATATAAAAATTTCTAAATCGGGATTTGGGGTTATATTTTTTTAACTTCTACCGAAGTCGAGAAAAATGTGGCGCCGCCGCCGATATCCGATAAATCGTCCGGCGTCAAAGCGTTTACTCCCGAACCGTTTATATAGTCGTCTTTCCACCATAAACCTGCAGAAACGACCACGCCGGGCAGGATGGAATCCAAAACCTTTGCTTTTATAGATACGCAACCGCGCTCGTTTTCAATCTTTACCAAATCTCCATCGCTTATTTCCCTGTCTTCGGCATCCTTCGGATTAATTTCCAGAAAAGGCTCATGCGCTTTGACTTTTAGAGAGGAAACCCCTGCAAAAGAAGAATTTAAAAAATAGTGATTTGGCGGCGTAACGAGGATTAACGGAAAATCGCCATGACTTAATATGCGCTCTTTTATAGGCTTGTAATCCGGTATATTTAAAAGTCCGCATAATGCGGCTTTTTCGCTCTTAAACTCGATTTGGCCTGAAGGCGTTGAAAGTTTCCCCCATTCAAACGGGCAATACCCCGTATCTATCATAATAAATCTTTCTTTTTTGAGCCTATCTATCGTTATCCCCTTTTCTTCCCAGTAAGGAATGTCTAATGCCTGACGCGCAATATCTTCTTCCGTATCTAAAAAACATTCGTCGGCGTAACCTAAAGAACGGGCAATGAGCTTAAATACATCTATATTCGGTTTGGCTTCGCCTGCTCTCGGAATTACGGGGTCTGCCCATTGAAGCGAGGTATGCCAGTAGCTTACGTAAAGGTCTGCATGTTCAAAACTCACGGTAGCGGGAAGTATAATATCCGCCCATTTTGCGGTATCGGTCATAGCCTGTTCATGAACTACGGTAAAAAGGTCTTCCCTTGCAAGCCCTTTAATGACCAAGTTTTGATTAGGGGCTACTACGGCAGGGTTGCTATTGTAAACATAGAGCGACCTTAAAGGAGGTTCAAGTTCGCACAGAGCTTTTCCAAGCTGAACCATATTTACCGTTCTGACCGGATTTTTAATTAAATCCGGTCTTTTTAAAGCATCCTCGTTTAAAGGGAAATATCCCGAATTAGATTTTAACGCCCCTCCGCCTTTGTCCAACCATGCCCCTGTTAATGCCGGCAATAAAGAAATCGACCATGTATTTACGCCGCCGTTTTTATGGTGCTGAAGACCGTTTCCTATTCTTAAAAAACTCGGCTTTGTTTCGGCGTAAAGCTTTGCCATGCCTTCTATGCGCTCTTTTGAAAGACCTGTAAGACCTGCAACTCTTTCGGGCGGATATTCCATTGCTTTTTTACGAAATTCGTCAAACCCGTATGAATATTTCTCTAAAAATGCTTTATCTGCTAAATTATCCCTTAATATAATATAAGCTATGCCCAAAGCCAGCGCGCCGTCCGAACCGGGTAGAATCATGTAAAAATCGTCCGCCCACTTTGCCGTTTTATTCCGGTGAACATCTATGGCTATGATTTTAGCTCCGTTTTTGCGGGCCGCATCCGCCAAAACAGCCTGATGCATATTTGTTTCTAGCGCATTTATCCCCCAGAATATAATTAATTTAGAATTAGCCGTATCTAACGGATTTACGCCTTTAGACGCGCCGTAAGCCAGCTGATAGCCTAAACTTCCCGCCGCCGAACAGATAGTGCGGTCAAGAGCCGTAGCGCCTATTTTATTAAAAAGACGTCTGTCCATACTAGATTTGTTAATTATTCCTTCCGTTCCGCCGTAAGAATAAGGCATAATGCTTTCAGGGCCGTATTTCGAAATAAGCTCTCTCCAGCGCCCGGCAATTTCATCTATAGCGCCGTCCCAGCTTATTCTCTCAAATTTACCGCTCCCTTTTTTCCCGGTTCTGCGCATAGGGTAAAGTATCCGGTTTTCGCAAATCCGTTCGGGATATGCCCTGACTTTTTCGCAAATGATCCCGCGGGTTACGGGATGCGAAGAATCGCCTCCTACTTTAACTATCATCCCATTTTCTGCCTCTACTTTCAAAGCACAGGTATCGGGGCAGTCGTGCGGACAGACGGAATATTTTACTTCCATTTATTTAACCCTCTTGCCTTAATGGATCCTTGAAAACCCGATAATTACCAATATAATCATGGCAAGTATATAAATTCTCAAAAACCAGAAAGCTATCTGAATCCATCCTTTAACGCTGGCTCTTTCTACGGGAATTTTGTTATAATCTACCAAACCTTCTTCTTTGATAAAATCTTCCCAGTCCTCGTCGAGATTTACCTTTTTTGAAATCTTATCTTCTATTTTCATTTTTTTTGCCCCGCATAATTTAAGAATTATATTATCCGAATATATGAGGAAAAACCACCGTTAATCCGTATATTCCGTTCATAATTATCAAAAATCCTACTATGGTAAACGCTGATATATTCTGCCACGGTTTATTCACATGGACTCCCATTATCTCTTTATCGTTTAAAAGCAGCAGTAAAAACATCATTGCCGCAGGCATAAAAATAGTGGCGACGACCTGAACGGTTAAATTTAAAAACCCGAGCGGGGCATTCGGAATCAAAACTATTCCTCCGGCTATCAACAGGCTTATAATTCCCGGCAGGTAAAACTTCCAGCCCTGCAAAGGCGGCATATTAATGCTCTTAGGCCATCCGAACGCTTCGCCCATAGCCCATGAGGTGCTTGCCGAAATTGCAATGGCCGCAATAAGTCCGCCTTCTACGAGACCTATGGCAAAAAGCCTCATTGCCAGCGGTCCCATTTTTGCCGATACGGCAGAAAGTATAGTCTGTATATCTAAATTAGGAGTATGGGTAAAACCGAAAACCGTTCCCGCCGCAATCAGGATAATCGCTATGGCAACGACTACCATAAAAAAAGAACCTATAAATGTATCTATCTGTCCGTCTCTTATATCCTTTACGGTAAGTCCTTTATCTACAACGGACGACTGCTGGAAAAAAAGCATCCACGGCGCTATCGTGGTTCCCAAATTTGCCAAAACTACATATATAAAAAGGGAATTTACTCCCCCCGGTATATGCCACGATACAAAACTTCTCGCAACAGCTCCCCAGTGAAGATGGGGAATAAAAAATACTAAAGGAACGAATATTAAATTAAATGCCGCAATACTTAAACTAATCCATTCCCATGTAAAATAGCGCAAAAAAAGCTGGATAGAAGCTATAACGGCAATTGCGGTTACGGATGAAACTATGGGAGATATTCCGAAAACCTGCATCCCAAGGGTTATTCCGATAAACTCGGTTATTAAGGTCAGCACGTTTGCGACGACAAGGTCTATCAAAGAAAATGCGCCCCAGAATTTTCCGTATCTTTTCCATATCATTTCGGCATGCCCTCTGTGAGTGACGGCGCCGAGCCTCACCGTCATCTCCTGAACGATATATGCGACCGGAAGCATTATTATCATAAAAGGTATAAAAAAACCGATACCGAATATCGAGCCTGTCTGCGCATACGTCATAACGCCGCCGGCATCGTTATCGGCAATCATAACGAGTATTCCCGGACCTATCAGCGCCATTAAAAGGCACAGGCGCGAAAAATACCCGTATTTCTGCCTCATAAGATGGATTTTAAGCCTGTCCGCGGCTCTTAGTTTTATATCTACGGGAAGATTTTCAAGCTTATCTTTATAATCTTGCATTTTCTGTCTCCTTCTTAATAAATAGCTTTAACTATTTATCGGAAAGAGAAGAATATTAAAAAGGCTATATGAAGAGGGAATTATCGGCGGAGAATTTGTTTGCTTTATTTAATATTAAACTCTTTAATAATGAGTTAAAGCTGTCTTCGGTTTTTGTTAAATAATAGTTGCTACTGTCCGGTTCACTTCGCATAAATAATCTCCTGTTAAATTTAAATTAAATATATTAATAAAAGTATGCTATTTTAAAAAAAATATGTCAAGGAAAATGTTTCACGGGAAACATTTTTAAATTTAGCTAATTGCGGCATTTCATTAATAAAATGGAAACGGCGGCGGGAGTAATACCCGAAATTCGTCCCGCTTCCGCAATAGTTCTGGGTCTGATTTTATTAAGTTTTTCGACTACTTCGAGCGATAAACCGGGTATTGCGTTAAAATCAATATCGCCGTCTAGCTTAACGTCCTCGAATTTTTTTAACCTGCCTATCTCTTCTTTCTGCCTGCTGATGTAACCTTCATATTTAATAAAAAGCTGGGCTCTGTTAATAATATCCCTATCGAATTTATCAATTTCCTTTCTAAATTCCGGCATAATATTATTATCTACGGAAAAATCCGGCCGTTTTAACAGACTGTAATACTTTCCGTTTTCATAAGTTTTCAAAAAACCCGTTAATTCGTTAAATTGCGCCAGTCTGTAATTATATATAGAGTATCTTTCTTCATCGAGCAATCCAATACTTTTTCCATATTCGCAAAGCCTGAAGTCCGCATTGTCTTCCCTCAATAAAAGCCTGTATTCGGCGCGGGACGTAAACATTCTATAAGGTTCGCTTGTTCCAAGCATAATCAAATCGTCGATTAAAACCCCTATATATGCCTCATCTCTTCTAAGCATCAAAGAATTTTCGCCCCTAATTTTCATAACCGCGTTAATTCCGGCAATAATGCCCTGCGCCGCCGCTTCTTCATAACCTGAAGTGCCGTTAATCTGCCCCGCCAAAAAAAGACCGTCTATTTTTTTAGTTTCCAAGGAATGCTTAAGCTGGTCGGGCAAAACGTAATCGTATTCTATGGCATACCCCGGTCTCATGATTTTTACTTTTTCAAGCCCCTTAATCGTTCTTAAAAATTTAAGCTGCGTCTCCAAAGGCAGGCTCGTCGAAAGCCCGTTGGGATAGTATTCCACGGAATCAAGGCTTTCCCTTTCTAAAAATATCTGATGTCTTTCTTTATCTTTAAACCTGACGACTTTATCTTCTATGGAAGGGCAGTATCTCGGACCGACTCCTTTAATAACTCCACAGTATAAGGGAGACTTGTCCAGATCGTTTAAAATTATATTATGCGTATTTTTATTTGTGTATGTTATATAACAGCTGATTTCATTGGTTATATTTTTATCGGCAATAGAAAAAGGTATAAAATCGTCTTCCCCTTTTTGTTCTTCAAGCTCGGAAAAATCGATGGTTCTACCGTCTAATCTCGGTGTAGTGCCCGTTTTAAGCCTTCCAATTTCAAGACCGTTTTCAAGCAGGCTTAAAGAAAGGTTATTTGAAGCAAAATCCCCGGCTCTTCCCGCATTATAATTAAAAAGACCGATGTGCACAAGCCCTCTTAAAAAAGTTCCCGTGGTTAAAATAACAGCACTGGAATAAAGATTTTCGCCCGTCCATAAAACGACTCCCGCGGCTTTACCGTTTTTGACGATTAACGAATCGACCATAGATTGAATTATGGTCAAATTTTCGGCAGACTCCAGAGCGGTTTTCATATAAGTTTTATATTTAAACATATCGGCTTGCGCGCGGGACGACCTGACCGCGGGACCCTTTTTCGTATTAAGGGTTCTGAACTGAATGCCGGTTTTGTCTATGGCCTTTCCCATCTCTCCGCCGAGCGCATCGACTTCGCGCACGAGATGCCCTTTAGCAAGCCCCCCTATCGCAGGGTTGCAGGACATCTGTCCGATATTGTCTAAATTAATCGTAATGACGGCGGCGCTCAAGCCCATTCTTGCGGCGGCGAGGGAAGCCTCTATGCCGGCATGCCCTGCGCCTACCACGATTACGTCAAAATTATT